>DASQPS010000434.1:0-10362 GCA_035643845.1 Gemmatimonadaceae bacterium
CGACCGGTTTACGAGGGTCGTAATGGTTCCGATGCGTGTTGAGCCGCCGCGAAAATCCTTTTTCAGCCGGCCGATGAAGTAGTTGGACAGCGGCTCAACTTCCTCGGTCGCGTCAGCGGTGCTGCCAATCGGTCGATAGCGAGCAGTCTCGCGGTCGGTTAGCGCATCGAGAACGCCGACGCTTACGCCATTACTGGTGCGGCCAGTCACCTTGCCAGCTCCGAGGATCGTTGTCGCGTCCGCTACGTCCATGAAGTCGGACTGGCCCGAGATCAGCCCCGAAAGCTGCGGTGAGCGTCCTATTCGCCTCGTGTAAACCAGGTTGAGACTGGAAACGTTGCTGCAGAAAAAGCAGCTGAAACCACCCGTCGAGAAGTACTGCGAGTTTGAGACGAAGAACGGCCGCTTCTCAGAAAAGGTCGTCTCGAATACTGAGAGGTTCACAACGGCTGGATCGACTTCCACCTGGCCGAAATCCGGATTGACCGTTGCGTCCAGCGTCAGGTTGGAGGTCAGATTCACCTTGGCGTCGCCGCCAAATCGGTACGTGAGCTCCGAGTTCGAGTGGTATGGATCGCCGCTCTGCGCGCGTTCCAGCTTATTTCTCGACGTCGCGTACGGTACGAGCTCTACTTGCCGCGGTCGCGACGTCACGCGTATGCCTTCCAGCGTGCCAAAGTACGCAGGTCCGCCGTATTCGTTGCTTCGCCAGAAGGCCCACATGTCCTGCTCGTTGCGGCGATCGATCGTTCTCCAAACCTGCATGCCCCAGACCTGCACCGAGTCGCGGGAAAATCGCAGCTGCGAGTACGGGATCCGGAACTCCGCGGTCCAGCCGAGGGAATCGATTCTTGTCGCCCCCTCCCAGACGGGATCGTAGGAGTCGTCACCGTTCTGATGATCTCCCTTTACGCCGTCCGGGTTGAGCTCGAACCACGTACGACTGTTCTTGTCACGAAAAGTGTCGAACACGAAGGCGATGTGGTCAGACGTCAGGCTGTGGGCTCCGTCCATGACCTGGTCACGTCGCGCGAGCGCGGAATGAACACCTTTGGCCCCGAGGGAGTCGTACATGCGCGCGCCGATGTAGATGGCGCCAGCGTCGTAAAGAATTCGAATCTCGGTTCGTTCGCTCGGCGCTTTTCCTTCGTCCGGAACGGCTTGGACGAGCTCGCCGATTGGAGTCGCGGCAGCCCAGGCGGCCTCATCGAGACGGCCGTCGATCGTAACCTCGCCCGTTCGAAGGACCGCGCGCGCGACCGGTCTCGGATCCGTCTGCGAGCGGGTTGTTTTTTGGGCTTCGAGTGGCGCCAGCTCGCCAGCGAATGCTAAGGCAACGACAGTGACGACTGCAGCTGATGGGCGGGTGAACATTGGCGGGCCTTGTGGTCTACATGTAACGGCGCAGCGAACCGCCTCGTCCGCTCCGCCGAAGTCGATTCTTAGACCGTGGGAAGAAGGAAATGGTTGGATACGACTAACAGGGATGGTCGGGAAATTCACGTAAACTCTTTGTAAATTCTTGCGGCGGTCGAGGCTGTACCCACGTTCAGGAGACCTGGTGAAATTCGAGGTCGTATGCGTTGGATTGTTGTTGGGCATTGGCCGCCTTACGTCGCAGGCCGGTGCCGGAAGACGGGTCGCGCCCGAGCCCGGCGAGACCCATCTCCGCGACATCCGGCAACTGACGAACGGCGGCGAGAACGCGGAGGCCTATTTTAGTCACGACGGAAAGCGCCTCATCTTCCAGAGTACACGAGACGGTCGAACCTGCGATCAGCAGTACATAATGAACGTGGACGGCTCTGGAATCCGACGCGTGTCCAATGGACTCGGCAAGACCACCTGCGGCTACTTCATGGACGGCGATCGCCGGATTTTCTATGCGTCGAGCGACGCGATCGAGAAATCCTGTCCTCCCAGACCCGACGCCTCCAAAGGGTACGTTTGGCGGCTGGATCCTTTCGACATCTACACGGCGCGCCCCGACGGCACGGACCGCAGGCGTCTCACGCACTTCGGTGTTTACACAGCAGAGGGAGTGTTATCGCCCGACGGAAAGAAAATCGTGTTCACGTCGCTCAAGGATGGCGACCTCGATATCTACGTGATGAACTCCGATGGAACGCATATAAAAAGGCTCACGTATCAGCGTGGATACGACGGCGGCGCATGGTGGTCACCGAATGGCGAGGAGATCGTCTATCGGGCTTACCACCCGAACGACGAGAAAGAATTGGCGAGCTACAAAGAGCTTCTGGCGCAGAGGCTCGTTCGACCGAATAAGATGGACATCTGGTTGATGAATGCCGACGGCAGCCATCAGCGACAGATCACCCACCTCGGTGCCGCCAGCTTCGGACCTTCGTGGACGGCCGATGGGAAAAGAATAATCTTCTCCTCAAACCATCACACCGATCCAAAACTCGGCAACTTTGACCTGTTCCTTGTCAATCCTGACGGATCCGGACTCGAACAAGTGACGACGGCTCCCACGTTCGATGGCTTTCCAATGTTCAGTCCCGATGGCAAAAAACTCGTTTGGGCGTCGAACCGCCACGACGCGAACCCACACGAGACCAATCTCTTTATAGCTGACTGGGTGAACTGACCTCTCTCGGGCGCGCTGCTCGCCGGAAATGGAACACCCTTGTTAGCTTTCGGTTAATACATCAATCAAAATGATCAAACGACTATCCCTCCTTCTGGTTCTGCTTGCTGCGTTCGCGGCTATTCCGGCTGCGCGTTCGCAACAGCCAACCGGCAAGGATTCGAGCGCCGCGAAGCAGCGCAGGCCTTCCGCCGATTCGGTCGACCTAAAGCCATCTCCGGAGCTGCAGCAGTCGCTCGAGGATCTTGCTGCTTCGGTTCAGGCACTCGCTGCGCGGATCGCCTCCGACCCACAGCTCCGGGCGAGCGCCATGCGCGTGGCTTCGGGGCTCGTCTCGACGGCACAGCAGGTTGTAACTGAGCAATCCGGCGCCATAGAAAGCGCGCTCAGGACAGCCGCCGACAAGATTGCCGCGGCGCAGTCGGTGAATCCGCGACCCCCTGCCAACCACCGGTAGCGCGCGCGAATCATAAGACGCGCGGCGGAGACGGGCCGCGCCGCTTATTTTTGGGCCGTGCGGCCGCCGGCTGATACAAGCAAAGCGATCCGACTTTCCCTTGCCTGCGCTGTAGTTGCGACTCTCGGCGCCGTCGCAGCACACGTGCTGGGCGTGCAGCAGTTGCTCCGCAGACCTGACGTCGCCCTTTATCTGCCCGCGGCGCTTTTCGGGGCTGCGCTTGGGCCCACGCGGCTAAGGCCGCTCGTCTGGGTGCCGGCGACCATCGTCGCGATTCTCTGTGTAGTGGTCGCCTATACGCCGCTTGTGACAACGCTGGCGCGTCCGCTCGTTCGTCGAGATCCGCTGCCGCAAAGGGTCGACGCCGTCGCAGTGCTTTCGAGAGGACTCGCGCCCGACGGAACGATGCGCGACGAAACACTCGACCGTCTGCTCAGCGGATTGGCCCTGGTCAAAGCTGGACGAGCTCCGGTACTGATGGTGTCCCGCGAGCGACGAGCGTTCGATGGCAAGTCAGTCTCTGATTCCGCGGACCTTGCGAGAGTGACAGATCTGGTCGCCTCTCCCGCACGAATCTTGTTTGTTGATTCGGTTTTCACGACTCGCACGGAGGCGATCAGAATGGCGGCGATTGCGCGGGTCAATCGCGTTACAACCCTCGCTGTAGTGACTTCTCCCATGCACACCCGGAGAGCGTGTGCTACTTTCGAGGCGGTCGGTTTTCGCGTGTTTTGTGTTCCTGCTCTCGTGCGGGAATCGGGTCTGTACCCAGGTGCAAACGCGGAGGATCGGCTTCGCGCGTTCCGGTCCTGGTTGTATGAATTGTTCGCTTCGTCGTCCTACAAATCGCGTGGCTGGATTCGTTGACATCGGCAACGCGATTAACCGCAGGAGAATCCGGAAATGACCTCTGGTGTGCCTGCTTCCGCAGCCTCGATCCGAGCCAATCCGCATCCGTTGGATTCAGCCCAAGGAATTTGGAAGGTCATCACCGCGTCCTCGGTGGGAACGATGATCGAATGGTACGACTTCTATATCTTCGGAAGTCTGGCGGCGATCATCTCGACGCAGTTTTTCCCCGGAGACAATCCGACCGCCAGTTTTCTCAAGACTCTGGCGACGTTCGCGGTCGGATTTGCGGTACGACCGTTCGGCGCCCTGGTCTTCGGCCGGATTGGCGACATCACGGGCAGGAAGTTCGCATTTCTCGCCACTTTACTGATCATGGGCGGCTCGACCGCGGCGATCGGTTTTCTTCCGGGATACACTCGCATTGGTATTGCGGCGCCGATCACGCTCGTGATACTCCGCCTGTTGCAGGGTCTTGCGCTGGGAGGAGAGTACGGAGGCGCAGCTGTCTATGTTGCGGAGCACGCTCCGGACGGCAGGCGCGGCTATTATACGAGCTTCATTCAAACCACTGCGACGCTGGGGCTTTTCGTGTCCCTCGCCGCGATTTTGATAGTGCGCGCACTGGTTGGGGAAGACGCCTTCAAGGCGTGGGGTTGGCGCATTCCATTCATTGCATCGCTGCTCCTCGTTGGGATCTCGTACTACATAAGAATGCGGCTGCGTGAATCGCCGTTGTTCAGCATTCTAAAGGAGACAGGCAGAACCTCGCTGGCACCGATTCGGGAGAGCTTCGGAACCTGGCCCCGCTGGAAGATTTTCCTTACGGTGTTGTTCGGCGCGGCGGCCGGGCAGGCGGTTGTGTGGTATACCGGCCAGTTCTACGCGCTTCTTTTTCTGCAAACGGTCTTAAAGGTGCCGCTCGTCACATCTTATGTGTGCGTCGCGATTGCCCTCGTTCTGGGTGCGCCTCTTTTTGTTTTCTTCGGCGCGTTGTCGGACAGAATTGGGCGCAAGAAGATCATGATGGCGGGAAACATTCTCGCGGCCATTCTCTATATCCCGATCTATCACGCGATGAAACTTTACTCCAGTCCGGTGAATGCCGTCGCGTTGACGCTGCTCGTATTCGTTCAGGTGGTATTCGTAACCATGGTTTACGGACCGATCGCGGCATTTCTCGTCGAAGCCTTTCCAGCAAAAATCCGCTACACGTCGCTTTCGCTACCGTACCATTTCGGCAACGGGTGGTTCGGCGGCTTCCTGCCCATCATTGCAACCAGTCTGGTGGCACGAACCGGAAATATCTACGCGGGACTGGCGTTTCCGATCATCGTTGCGCTCCTCACCTTCGTTGTTGGCTCCCTGCTGCTGCACGATCGACATGAGGAAAGCATCTGGACGGAAGTACATGCCGCTGGCAACCCGACGGTAACCGCAGCCCTCGAAGTATGACGCAGGTGGAGGCAAGTTGATTTTGTCGATCGCCGCCATGACGATTGTTGCGTCCTTGCATAGCACCGACTCGACGCTCGATTTGATCAACGCTCGCATTCGAGGCGAACCGGGTGCCACTGTCGGGTTGGCATATATGGACCTGAGCTCGGGCGATACTCTGTTCGAAAACGCCGACTCCAGCTTCCACGCGGCGAGCACAATGAAAGTGCCGGTAATGATCGAGCTATTCCGGCGCGCGGCCGCGGGCGCTTTTTCAATGAGTCAGTCGCTTCTGGTGGTTAATCAGTTTGCATCGATCGTCGACGGCTCTTCCTACTCGCTCGACCCTGGTGACGACAGTGATTCCACCCTTTATCACCACATAGGCGATCGTGTCCCGATCGACTCCCTTCTGCGATTGATGATCACTCGCTCCAGCAATCTGGCCACGGACATGCTCATCACGCTCGTCGGCGCGGAAAACGTAAATCGGACCATGCGCTCACTCGGCGCAGAAAGAATCCAGGTGTTACGCGGTGTGGAAGATCAGAAGGCATTCGACAAAGGCCTCAATAACACGACTACCGCGCGGGACCTCGCGATCATTCTCCGCGCAATCGAGGAGGGGCGCGCAGCTCCGCCTGATGCAACCTCGACGATGCGGGACGTCCTTCTGGCAGACGAGTTCAACGAGAAAATCCCGGCGGGACTTCCAACGGGGATTCGCGTCGCACACAAAACCGGCGAGATCACAGCGCACAGTCACGACGCCGCGATCGTTTATCCGCCGGGTAGAAAGCCGTACATCCTCGTGGTTCTTACGCGCGGTATCCAGGATGGCGCAAAAGCCAACAAGCTGATCGCGGACATCTCTTCGATCGTTTACGCTCGCAATACTTCGCGCGCGAATCTCGGTAACTCGAGCGCCACGCAACAATGAACGTCGCGTTCATCGGGCTCGGCGACATCGGCCGGCTCATGGCAGGTCATCTCGCGCGGGATCCATTCGATCTCGTGGTTTGGAATCGCACTGCAGCTAAGACGGAAGAATTCGTCCGCGCGCACCGGGCCAGGGCCGCCGAAACTCCCGCTGAGGCCGTGCGTGACGCCGATGTCGTGATCACGTGCCTCCCGTCATCGGCGGAAGTCGAGGCAGTTCTCCACGCCGAGCACGGGATGCTCGACGCTTTGCGAAAAGGGGCAACCCTCATCGATTGCACTTCCGGCGACCCGCCAACCTCGCGATCGATCGCGGCGGAGCTCGGCGGCCGTGGAGTCGAGTTCATAGACGCCCCTGTGAGCGGTGGAACGACCGCCGCAAAGGCCGGCACTCTGACCGTGATGTGGGGCGGGGAGGAATCAGTCTTCGAGAGAGTTCGTCCGGTCGTCGAAGCCTTTGGAAAAAAGATCGTCCACGCCGGCCCTGTCGGAGCCGGTGACGCGTTAAAGGCGGTCAACAACGCATTGCTCGCCGTACACATTTTATCGACTGCGGAGGGCCTTGCCGTACTCATCAAAGCGGGCGTGAACCCCGCGACTGCGTTGGACGTCATCAACGCCTCCAGCGGACGCTCAAACAGCTCGGAGAATCTGATTCCGCAACGCGTACTCACGCGCGCATTCCCCCGGACGTTTCGGCTTGCCTTGCTCGAAAAGGACATCGGCATTGCGGCCGTCCTTGCCGAAGATCTGGAGGTAAGTACGCCCATTATCTCACTCACCGCGGAACGTTTTCATGCCGCGCGGGAAGAGCTTGGCGAGGAAGTGGATCACGTCGAAGCCGTGAAAATCGTCGAAAAAGAAAACAAATTGGAGATCAAGTAGCGCCGAGGCATGCTACGCGAGCTTCAATTAGTAGCTTCGCGGCGCCATATTTGTGCATCGATGACCACGAAAACCACGACGGTCCTCGACGCCCGGGCCGTCGAGCGCACCCTGAAGCGCATGTCGGTGGAGATCGTCGAGCTCAACCGGGGAACCGATAATCTGATCATCGTCGGAATTCAGCGTCGCGGCGTGCAGCTCGCCGACCGGCTGGTGCGGATGATCGAAGGTGGCGAAGGCGTCTCAGTTCCGCAGGGCTCGCTCGATATAACGCTTTACCGCGACGATCTCCAAACGGTGGGTCCGCGGCCTGTCGTTGGCCCCACGTATCTCCCCTGGGAGCTGGACGGAAAACACATCGTCATCGTCGACGACGTGCTCTATACAGGCCGGACGGTCCGCGCCGCGCTGGACGAGCTCGCCGACTTTGGCCGACCTGATTCGATATCTCTCGCTGTGCTCATCGATCGTGGGGGAAGAGAGCTCCCAATCCATGCTGACGTCGTTGGAAAGAAGATCGATGTGGGACCAGACGAGCGCGTCGACGTGCTGGTCGCAGAGCTCGATGAGCGAACCGAGGTTGTGATCGTGCCAAAGTCGGCTGAGTGACGGGGACGCTCGGCAAAGATCTTCTCGGGCTGGAGTCGCTGACCGGCGACCAGATTCGACTCGTTCTCGATACCGCCGAGCCTTTCAAGGAAATCAGCGAGCGCGCGATCAAGAAAGTCCCGGCTCTGCGGGGGTCGACGATCGTCAATCTCTTCTTCGAGAATTCCACGCGAACCCGCATCTCGTTCGAGTTCGCCGAGAAACGGCTTTCGGCTGACACTGTCAACGTGTCGGCGACGGGATCGAGCGTTTCAAAGGGCGAGACGCTCGTCGACACGGCACGAAACCTCGAGGCGATGCGAATCGACATGGTCGTCATTCGCCACTCGGCATCGGGCGCGGCGCAGTTCCTGGCCGAGCGCATTCAGTCGAACGTGATCAACGCCGGAGACGGAACTCACGAGCATCCGACGCAGGGCCTGCTCGACATTCTGACTCTCCGCGACCGGTTCGGGGATCTCACGGGCAAACGGGTCTGCATCTGCGGCGATATTCTGCACTCGCGGGTAGCGCGGTCCAACATCTGGGGACTCACAAAGCTCGGAGCAGAGGTTGGTGTTTGCGGCCCGAGGTCGCTTTTGCCGAACGCCATCGACGAATTCGGAGTTCGAATCTTCGATCGAATCGAGGAAGCGATTGAATGGGCGGAGGCGCTGAACGTCCTGAGGCTCCAATTCGAACGTATGACGGCGGGATACATACCGTCCGCGCGCGAGTACAATCGAGTGTTCGGAATTTCACGAGAAAGACTGGATCGCGCCAAGCGCGATATCCTGATCATGCACCCAGGACCAATGAACCGGGGAGTGGAGATCGACTCTGACGTCGCCGACGGACCGCACAGCGTGATCCTGGATCAGGTGACGAACGGCGTCGCGGTGCGAATGGCGGTGTTGTATCTCCTCGCCGGCGGAAAGCCGGAGCTCGCCGAAGCCGCGAAGGGCGGGAGTGGACGCGGTCGTGACGCGGGAGAGCGCGAGTGAGACCTCTCGTGCTGCGCGGAGGAACCATTATCGATCCGTCGCAGGGCGTGAACGAGATTGGGGACCTGCTTCTCGCGGATGGCAAAGTCAAAGACCGCGCACGGAGTATCGGCATTCCCGACGGGGCGGAAGTCATTGACTGTGATGGACTAATCGTGTCGCCAGGCTTCATCGACGTGCATTGCCATTTGCGCGAGCCTGGGCGCGAGGACGTCGAGACTGTCGCTACGGGCGCGCGCGCTGCCGCTGCCGGCGGGTTCACTGCGGTCTGTGCAATGCCGAACACCGATCCCGTCACCGACAATCAGGCGGCGGTGGGATTTATCCTGAGGCAGGCGCAGCGCGCGGAGGCCGCGCGCGTATTTCCGATCGGCGCGATCTCGGTTGGTCAGCAGGGCAAAGTGCTGGCGGAATTTGGCGAGATGGTCGGTGCCGGCGCGGTCGCCGTGAGCGATGACGGGAAACCCGTGGCGAGCGCGCAGCTAATGCGGACAGCGCTCGAGTACGCGCGCACATTCAGGATTCCAGTGATCGATCACTGTGAGGAGCCGACCTTATCAGCGGGCGGCGTCATGCACGAGGGCATCGTCAGCGCCGAGCTTGGTCTCAAAGGCATCCCGGCGGAAGCGGAAGAAATCATGGTGATCCGCGACATTCTCCTCGCGAGGCTCACGGGCGGGCACGTGCACCTCGCGCACATGAGCACGAAAGGCTCCGTCGAGCTCATTCGCTGGGGAAAGGAGCGCGGGATCAACGTGACTGCGGAGGTGTGTCCGCATCATCTGTCACTGACTGAGGAAAGCGTGCGTGGCTACAACACGAACGCGAAGATGAACCCGCCTCTCCGAACCGCGCGCGATGTGGAAGCTTTGCAGGAGGCCGTCAAAGACGGAACTATAGATCTCATATCTACTGACCACGCCCCGCACCACTATGACGAGAAGGAGCGGGAGTTCGCGGATGCGCCGAACGGAATCGTCGGATTGGAAACTGCGCTAGCGGTGGTGGTCACCAATCTCGTCGAGAAAGGACATCTGGGTTTCCCAAAGCTCGTCGATCGGATGTCCTGCACGCCGGCGCGCGTCTTCAGCCTGACGGGCGGCTCGCTCCGTCCCGGGTCGGCGGCAGACGTGACCATCTTTGATCCGACCGCGCGATGGAAGGTCGACGCATCGCAATTCCTTTCCAAGGGACGCAACACGCCCTTTAACGGAATGACCCTCGTCGGGCGCGCCGCTTGTACTATTGTAGCGGGGTCGGTCGTCTATCGATGGGCCGCTTCCGCCCCGGGGCGTGGAAGCATGAATCGAGTCAGGGACTGAGGTACAATGGCTGAGAGAGAGCCAGTCTCACTGGACGCGCTCAATGGATTGCTCAGAGAGCGCCAGCGGTACGAGGAATGGCTTGCCGCGCTCGAAGAAAAGCGAGCGAGCACGTCCGATTCCGTGTATCAGCGAGTCCACTCGGACTATCAGACGCGTCTACGCGAGGTATCGAGCAAGCTCGCCGAAAGAGCGGGCGAACTGCGCGAGAACATCGACATCCTCACCACCCGCCTCGAGGAGATCTCCCGTCAGGAAACGCAGCAGCGC
>DASQPS010000435.1:0-3076 GCA_035643845.1 Gemmatimonadaceae bacterium
CCGGATCGATTCCTGGATGCTCCGCGAGAAGTCGCATTATCATAGGCGCAACCGCCTCGTAAAACTTAAGAACGACGTTGCCGACAAATCCGTCGCAGATCACCACGTCGAACGGGCCTCGATCGCTTGCACCGTTCGGCAAATCCCGGCCCTCGAGATTGCCATGGAAATTGAACCCGGCTTTCTGAAAAAGCGCATTTGCTTCCTTCACCACAGCGTTGCCTTTTTCCGGTTCCTCTCCTATCGAAAGGAGACCGATAGATGGATTCCGACGCCCGAAGATGCACTCCGCGTAAACTGCGCCAAGCCAAGCAAACTGTATGAGCTCCCGGGCGGAGCAGTCGACATTTGCACCCGAATCGATCACGATTACGGGATCGCGCGCGGTCGGAAACACCGTCGCGATAGCTGGCCTCGTGAGGCCAGGCTGCAGCTTGAGAAGCATCGCCGAGGTCGCCATCTGGGCACCGGTGTTTCCGGCGGACACGAATGCGTCGGAGCTATCGTCCGGCTGAAGCTGGATGCCGACCACCATCGAGCTCTTCGGTTTTTTTCTGAGCCCCGCCGTCGGCTTCTCGGACATCTCGATGACGTCGGGCGCTTCCACGATCGTGACGCGATTACGAACGTGCGCCGCGGCGGCCAGCTCACCCGACAGGAGATCGGTCAGCTGTGACTCAATCACCGCTGTCTTCCCTACGAGTTGAACCGTGTGCGCTGCGTCGAGCTCCTGCAACGCGAGAAGAGCGCCGGCGATTGGCGCTTTGGGGGCAAAATCACCCCCCATCGCGTCCAACGCTATTCGCGCCAAACTACGCTTCCTTCGGCTCTACTCGCTGTTCGCCCGCGTAGTATCCGCACTCCTCGCACACATGATGAGGGCGCTTCATGCTCTGACAGCGCGGACACTTCTGGATGACAATCGCGGGCGCAATCTTGTGGGTATTCCGCGCGCGCTTTTTTCTTTTCGATGTGCGTCGCTTTGGGACGGCCATTTCTTCTATTCCTTGATTTGTTTGAGTGCTAGTGCGCGTCGCCCTGGTGTTTGAGCAATGCGTCCCAGCGCGAATCAGTCGTTGTTGGCGTGCAGTTGCAGGTGCTTTCGTTCAGGTTGATACCGCAGGTCGCGCACAATCCCTTGCAATCTTCGCTGCACTGAACGTAACCCGGTGCAGTAAGAAGCCAGGTTTCCCTGACAGCCGCGCGGAGATCGATATTCCGCTCGTTTGGATCGTATAGAAAAACGTCCGGATCGTCCGCTTCCTCGGCTCCCGTTTCCGCGAGGATGAAGTGTACCTCTTCGTCGACATCAACGTCGACGTCTTCGAGACATAGACGACAGGGCAACGTCAGCTTTCCCTCGATTCGCCCGCTGAAATAGAACCTTCCCTCGCCTGCTGATGAGAGCCGCCCAGTGACACGGATGGGCTCCGAAGGTCGGACATCCGCCTCTTCCCAGATCGGGTCGTCGGGCGGCAGCGAGCCGTCTACGTGGACGGCTTTTGACTCCAGTGAACGCAGGTCGAAGGACAGCATAAGCCCTTTAACCTAGCGGGTTTATGGTTCTCGTTCCAGTCCGTCCTCATGGCTTTTTTTGTTCGCGCGAAAGTCCCAAACCACCGAATCGAGCGATGGCGTCACAGGCTAAACCAGATCAGCCTCGGGAAAAAAGAATCGCGCCTCGCGATCCGCATTTTCGTCGGAGTCTGACGCGTGGATGGCGTTTCTTTCTTTCGACTCGGCGTAGAGCTTTCGGACAGTGCCAGCCGCAGCCTCCGCCGGATCCGTCGCTCCGATGACTTTCCGCAGGGTCGCAACTGCATCCGCGCGCTCGAGCACCATCGGCATGCACTTGCCAGATGTCATGAATCGCGTGAGCGGAGCGAAGAACGGACGCTCCCTGTGAACCGCGTAAAAAGCAGCCGCTTGAGCTTCGGTCAGCTGCATCACGCGAGACGCGACGATCTTGAACCCCGATTTCTCGAGCAAGGCGATGATCAGTCCAGTTTTTCCAGAGCTGAAAGCGTCCGGTTTTATGATGGTCAGTGTTCTGTTGCCAGCCATTTATGATCTCGATTCTAGCGCATCGCGCGTTTGAGTAAGTCGACGACGTCGATGGGACGTTTTGCCACGCCGATGCCGTTCTCCTCGAAGGCCTGCATTTTCTCGGCGGCTGTTCCCGCGGAGCCGGAGATGATGGCGCCCGCGTGTCCCATGCGCCGACCCGGAGGCGCGGTCTGTCCGGCAATGAAGCCGACGACGGGCTTCTTCATTTTCTCCCGGACGAAGCGCGCCGCGTCCTGCTCGTCCGTTCCACCGATCTCACCAATCATCACGACAGCCTCAGTTTCGCTGTCCTTCTCGAACGCGTCGAGACAATCGATGAAGTTGGTGCCGTTGATCGGGTCGCCACCGATTCCGACGCAAGTTGTCTGGCCGATTTTCGCCCGCGTCATCTGGTAAACCACTTCGTAAGTGAGCGTGCCTGATCGACTCACCAGTCCCACGGATCCGCGGGTGCATATTCTGCCCGGAATGATTCCCACCTTCGACTCCCCCGGTGAAATGAGTCCTGGGCAATTGGGTCCGAGAAGTCGAGCTCCGCGCTCGTTCACGAATGGATAAACCTTCGTCATATCGAGTACGGGGACGCCTTCGGTGATGCACACGATGAACCGGAGTCCGGCGTCCGCGGCCTCCATCATTGCGTCGGCCGCAAATGGCGGAGGAACATAGATCACCGTCGTATTCGCTCCCGTCTTACTCACCGCGTCGGCGACGGTGTTGAAAATCGGAACCTTGTCCTCGAATTTCTGACCACCTTTGCCAGGTGTCACGCCTCCGACGACCTGAGTCCCATACTCGAGCATCTGCCGAGTGTGAAAGGAACCGTCACGACCCGTAATCCCCTGAACGAGAAGTCGGGTGCTCTTATCGATGAAAATGCTCACGCGACTTTTCCTCCAGTCGCGAGGCCAACCGCCTTCTTCACTGCTTCGTCCATGTCCGTCATGGCGGAGAGGCCGTTCTCGTTCAGGATTTTGACGGCAATTTCTTCGTTGGTGCCGGTGAGGCG
>DASQPS010000436.1:0-2512 GCA_035643845.1 Gemmatimonadaceae bacterium
CCACGGCGAGGAACGACCCCATTTTCTCGGCTTCCATCTCCCGCCGCCCGAGAATCGTGATTCCCATTCCGAAACGCTTCGCGATGTCCGTGGCGGTCTGCGCCAGAAAATCGGGCGTGCAGAGGTTTCCCGGCATCATCGCAAGACGCCGGGCGAGCGCCTGACCCGACCCGATCGCCTGTCCGTTCGCGAGGCCGCGGCGGCTGTCGTCAGTGTTGCTCGTGATAATCGTCACTTTCTCGAGCGGCTTTCGTCGCTCGGGTTCGGGTACGGCCGACTTGAGATCCGAATATTCCCAGGCGCCCGCGATCAAACCGGCGGTGATCGACTCGGTCTCCTCGGGAGTAATTTGCCCCGCGTACCAGACCATCTCGCCAACGCCCAGTCGCTGAGCGTTGCGGGCGGCGAGAGTTGCAGCGCGACGGAATGCGGACTTCCGGTCGCTTACGTTGCCCATCCCGATGAGAAGCAAACGTCGCGGACCCTTCGCCACTCCGGTGAGATGAAGCGTCTCGTCGCGGGAGCCACGAAAGTCTTTCATCTCGATCATCCTGCCGAGCGCGCCTTCCGTCGCGCTATCGAGCGCAGCAATGCCCGCGAGCGTTGGATTTTCACCGAGTGCGACGACGAGTAATGCGGTCCCGACTTCCGCGGGATTTACCGAGTTGATACTGACGGCGAGCACGAGCTAGCTCTTCATCCCCGCGATCACCTGATCGCCAAAATCGGACGTCGAGACTTCGGTCGCGCCCGGCATCTGCCGTGCAAGATCGTAGGTGACTCGCTTCGACTTGATCGCGTTCTCCATTCCTCGCACGATGAGTTGTGCCGCTTCGTTCCAGCCCATGTACTCGAACATCATCACGCCGGAGAGTATCACGCTGCCTGGGTTGATTTTGTTGAGATTGGCGTATTTCGGAGCAGTACCATGCGTTGCCTCAAACACTGCCACGCCGTCGCCGACGTTTCCTCCCGGGGCAATTCCAAGACCGCCGACCTGCGCCGCCGCCGCGTCGGAGAGGTAGTCGCCATTCAGGTTCGGTGTAGCGATCACCGAATACTCCGCTGGCCGTAACAGAAGCTGCTGAAACATGGAATCGGCAATTCTGTCCCTCATTACTACTGCGTCGGCGCGGGCAGTTGGCCCGCCTTTCGTCAGCTCCGCTTCGGTGCAGGTGTCTTCCGGAAATTTCTCACGAGCCACTTCGTAACCCCAGTCGCGGAAAGCGCCCTCCGTGAACTTCATGATGTTTCCTTTGTGCACGAGGGTCACAGACTCCTTGTCCTTCGAAATGGCGTACCTGATGGCCATCTCGACGAGTCGTTTCGAGCCGAATTCCGACATCGGCTTGATGCCGAGCGCCGATTTCTCCCGGATGTCTACCTTGAACTCTTTGCGCAGGTACGCGGCGATTTTCTCCGCCTCAGGTGATCCTGCCTTCCACTCGATTCCAGCGTACACGTCCTCGGTGTTTTCGCGGAAGATGACGACGTTCACCTTCTGAGGTTCTTTCACCGGCGCGCCGACTCCCTCGAAGTATCGAACGGGTCTGATGCAGGCGTAAAGATCGAGCACTTGTCTCAGGGTGACGTTCAGCGATCTGATGCCGCCACCCACCGGTGTCGTCAGGGGTCCTTTGATGGAAACGCGAAATTCCTGCATCGCATCGATCGTTTCCTGAGGCAGCCAATCGTTGAACTGCTTGAAGGATTTCTCGCCAGCGAAAACCTCCATCCACGCGACTCCGCGCTCACCACCATATGCGCGGTCGACTGCGGCGTCGAAAACCCGAACCGACGCGCGCCAGATGTCCGGCCCCGTGCCATCGCCCTCGACAAACGGGATGACCGGATGGTCCGGCACTTTGAGAGCGCCTGCTTTGAATTCGATCGCTTCGCCGCGCGGTGGGACCTTGGCGAACTTATACTTCGTCATTGTTTCCTGAATTGTCAGTGCGAATCGCCAAATCTAGTGAAAGCGGGCGGCGCACAAAACCAGCAGAAAGTGTCTGAACTCCGTATTGGGAATAATGCCCGACCTCTATAGAATCCGTCAAAGTAGTTTTTGTGCACTTACATTGATGCTGGCGGCGTGTGAAATGGGTCCTCCCCGGGTGAGCGGTGTGCCCGCTGCGCCTCCCGCGCCCAACGTGCCGTGGAAAGTTCCCAACGGCGCCATCAAGCCGGAGTCGCTCGTTACCCGCGGATCAGCGCTCGCGGTGCCTCCGGATCTCGTACAGCGCATTCAGCAGCTTTCGTTGACCGACGTTGTCGATCTCGCCCTCCGAAACAATCCAGCGACTCGCGCATCGTGGGCACAGGCACGCGCGTCCGCCGATCGTCTCGGCTCGGCGCGCGGACAGTATTTCCCAAGTATCGCCGGGGACTATTCGATTTCGCGAACGAAGTCTCCCGCGACGATCGGACGCCCCGCGGGTCAGAGAACAGAGTACGGACCGAGCATCACACTCAACTACCTGGTATTGGATTTCGGTGGTCGCTCTGGGTCGAT
>DASQPS010000437.1:0-7825 GCA_035643845.1 Gemmatimonadaceae bacterium
ACGATGAAATCGAAGATGCGATGCGCATCTTGTTCTCAGACGCGCACACCATCGCGGAAGGCGCAGGTGCGGCCGCGTTCGCGGCGTTGCTTAGCGAGCACGAGTATATGCGCGACAACAATGTCGCAGTCATCGTGTCGGGCGGAAATGTCGACTCGAGCGTCTATGCGCGGATACTCGCTCGAAATCGTACCGAGAGGCGCCGGTCAGAATCGAACTGACGAATAGCAGATTTGCAGTCTGCCGCCTTACCACTTGGCCACGGCGCCGTGCGACAAAGTTATCGGGTCGTGAGGCCCCAGAGCAATCGCGCCACGAACACGCCTAGCGCGACTCCGGCTCCGACAATAAGAACCAGCGCTACAACCGCTACCACCAGCGCACCAACGACGTTGTGAGTCTTTGGCGGCGCCGCTCCGCCCTCGCCTAGGTGACGCTCCAGAAGAGCGACGTTCATCGAGTTCGACTTCCAGGCAGCATCGAATACGTCGCCCACGGCAGGAATGGCGCCGAGCAGTGTGTCGATTCCAACATTCACCAGCATTCTCACGAGGGTGAAGGTCGGGATCTCCGCGCGGACAGCTTCGAGTACGATGTAGCCGGATAACACTGCGCCGATCAGATCTCCAATTCCCGGAATCAGTCCAACAATGGGGTCTATTCCGATCTTCCAGGTCGTCCCCGGGATCGGTATCGAGTTGTCGAGCAATTTTGCCAGCAGCCGGATGCGACGCATCCGATTAGCGGAATCCGAAGGGACGATGCCCCGTGATTCCACTCCGACGATTCTCGGATTCGTCCGGCTCACCGCGACATGTTCACTTCGAGAGCCGACATTCTCTTCGTACCAGGATAAGGTTTGTCGCCCTTGATGGTCGTCCACAAAATTCGATTGAAGAGATTTTCGTCGGAGGTGTCTTCTTTTTTGAGGCTCAGTTTCTTGGAGGCTTCAGCCATCGCGCCTCTCCTCGGATTCGTTTCAGTCAGCGGCACGCTCGGAGTAATCGCCGTGTACGGAGTCAGGTCAGGCGTCGTCTCCCATATTTCCCGCAGCGGCCTGCCATACTGGTCGAATTGCGACATCCGGCCAAGGCCAAGGATGTCTTCAATGGTAGCGAGCACGTCGGTGGTGTTTGCGAACCGGTGAAAGACTTTGCCCCTGTTATAAGGCGAGATCACGAGCAACGGCGAGCGATGCGAATCGACGTGGTCAGGACCATCCTGCGCATCGTCCTCGAGCACAAACACGACTGTGTTTTTCCAGAAGGGGCTGCTCGAGAGCGCGCCGATCAGTTTGCCAAGCGCGAGATCGTTGTCAGCCATATACGCCCGCGGAGTCGGCATGCCGCCACTGGCGCCCGATGTGTGGTCGTTGGGTAGTCTGATTATTTCCAGGGCCGGCAATTGTCCTGATTGAACGTATTGCTGGAACTCCTTCAACCACGTTGCGAAGCGCACCTGGTCCGGGACGTTCAACGCGAATCCCGCGTACTCGCTGTCGGTATGCGCGCGTAAGGTTGGCTTGCTCGCTGTGTACATTATCGGCTTGGTCGGTGAAGTGGCTTGCGGCTGCATCGACATCATGCCGTCCGGCTCATTCACGTACTCGCCGTAGTTCCTGTAGGAGATGCCTGCGCGATCAGCGAGGTTCCATAGATATCCGCTCGACGGCTCGGCTACATCGTCGACGGGAACAGAATCGCGATTCTCTCCCTCGTAATCGTATGGGCGGCCCAGATATGAATACTGCGTCGGAATCGTCTTCTCCGAGTAATCGGTGACGTACGCCGCGGTAGACCAGTTGTGGCCGTCCGGACTCACTTCGGCGTTGACGAAAAATCTGTCGAAGATCCCAAACCGTTCAGCGAGAGCGTGGTGATTGGGAGAGACAGCTCGCGGAAAAAAAACCAGCGAGGAATCTCCGTCCGCCTGCGTCAGGTCACCGAGAACCTGATCGTAGGTCCGGTTCTCCTTGATGATGTAGATGACGTGCTCGAATGGCGGATACTTCGCGACGCGCTTCGCAGCGTTCCACCCGTTGGCCGAAGCAACACGCCGTGAATACTCGACGATGTCGGTGGGACTGAAGCTCGACAAAGGAAGGATGCTCAGCGTTCCCCTTATCTGGCCGAGCGTATAGTCGGGCGAAATGCGCTCGTGTTGCTGGCCGGGTTGCCAGTGTCCGACGTTCGGCGCTGTCCCGCGCCCCTTTCCGTTGGCGACAAAAACTTTGTCGCCTTCTGTCGCGATTGCGGATGGATACCAGCCGACTGGCACCCTGCCAAGCAATAGATCGTTACCGACTGCGGTCGAAATGCCGGACGTGGCGGCTGAAAGATTAAAGACTGCCACTGCGTTATTGTCCGCCTCGGCAACGAACAACCGCGCGCCATCTGCCGACAGCGCCAACGCGTTCGGAGTGCTCCCTTCACCATTGCCGGCTGGCGAGGCGTCGGTAAGAGTCGCGATGACACGTCTGGTCTTTGTGTCGACGACAGCGATTTTATCGGTGCTCCCCGATGCGACGAACAGCCGTGATCCGTCGCGATTGAGAGTGAGCGCGGACGGATGCCGGCCAGCGCGCACTCGGGTATCCTCACTCAGCGTTCCGTTCGCCTTGGGTGAGAAAACCGATACGGTCCAACCTCCCCACGCCGAGACGTACACGGTGCCATCCGCACCGACGGCTACAGCGTACGGGTAACGTTCTGTACCAAGCCTTTGTACGACTCTGTGCGTGGAGAGATCGATCACGGCGAGAGAGTCGTCGAGATTCTCTGCGGCGTAGAGAGTGCGTCCGTCCGGCGAGATTCCGATTCCCGCCGGGTACTTGATGCCACGACTCCCTTTTTTTTTGGGCAGAAGCACAATGCTGTCAGCCAGGGTCGCTGCCCCATCACGCCAATCGAAACGATACACAACCTCTTGATTGCCGCCGGAGACATAGAGCGACTTCGCGTCGGGGCTGAAAGTGAGGCCGAGAAATACTGCGGGCAGCGGTATCGTTTGAGTGACGCGCCCAGCGATGGGGTCTACAACCTGGATTCCCTGTTTCATCCATCCGTTGAGCAAGACCACGATCCGGTCTTTGGCCGGAGCGATGGCCATCGCCAGCGGCATTGAGCCAAGATCCAAGGACGTGCCCGCAGGATCGAGTGTGACCCCGGTTGGCAGGCGACGCGCGCCAGCGGGATCCTGCGCAGCGATCCCCGCCTTGACTTGCGCAGAAGGAGATCCACACCCGGCGACAGCGAGAGAGATCAGCAAAAGACACGAGTATCTGTTTTTCACACGCGGAAAGATGGCATTGACACCCAATTCTGCCAGTCGGATAATGCCCGATGACCAAAACCTCAGCTGAGACCAGGATTGTCGTCGCCACACGGAAGGATGTGCCGCTGATTCGTGAGCTCATTCTGGAGCTCGCGGAATACGAGCGCGCACTTCCGGGTGAGGCACCTGTTACAGAAGATGATCTCGTGCAAACGCTATTCGGCCCGCGTCCCGCCGCTGAAGTTCTGATCGCATATCTCGATGACGTGCCCGCAGGTTTCGCTCTTTTCTTCCACAATTATTCGACGTGGCTCGGGAAGCGCGGGATCTACCTTGAGGATCTTTTCGTCAGACCCTCGGCTCGGAAGCACGGAATCGGCTTCGCCCTGCTCCGCAAGCTGGCGCGCACCGCCGTCGACCGTGACTGCGGTCGCATCGATTGGTCAGTTCTGAAATGGAACGAGCTGGCGATCAATTTCTATAAGCAGATTGGCGCGAGGGAAATGCAGGATTGGTCGACGTTCCGGCTCGCAGGTGACTCGCTGCTCCAACTTGCCGGAGAGCAAGCCCGGTAAGCGACGGCTATCGGTGCTCCGTGATTCCGACCTGACGGCAATATTCGAGGACCGGGCACTTCGAACACTTCGGCAGCCGCCCCGTACAGACGTGCTTTCCGAAAGGTACAAGCAGTCGGTTGATCTCCACCCAGTATTTCTTCGGCAGTTTTTTCTCGAGGGCAAGCCGTGTTGCATCAGGAGACGACGTCTGCACGTAACCCCATCTGTTGGTAACTCTATCGACGTGCACGTCGACGCTGATCTCCGTCGCTCCACACGCTATCCCCAGCGTGAGATTGGCGCACTTCGGCCCGACTCCGCGAAACGAGGTCATCACTTCGAAATCGCAGGGCAGGGTACCGTGATATTCTTTAGCGACGCGTTTGGCGAGGGCGTGAATGTCGTGAGCCTTTGTCTCGTAGAACGTCGAGGTCCGAATGATTTGCGCGATGCGCGATACTCCCAATCGGCTGACTGCTTCAGCCGTTGGAGCAATCTTGAATAGGCCGATGGCAGTAGGCAGGGAAACTTCGTCCCGCGTTCTCACCGAAATTATGCACGCAACGAGTTGATGAAACGCCGTCGCGTACCCCTGGTCGGCGAGGTCGAACATCGCGGCATCGGCGAATTGCTTGACTTCCAGCCGAATCCGCCGGAGCATTGCGTGGATGTTGTACGGCTTCTTGGCCGTCTGAACGTTCACACCCATTTGGAGTTGGATGGTGCAAGGAACCGTCCAGAATGACATCGGCATGAACGTCAGCGCGGAAGGCGCCGAGGAGCACGCGACACGATGATCTATGGCCGAAGACCGCGGCAGCTTCTCGTCGTGTGGGCGACTTCGCTGGTACTCATTCTCCTGATCTACTGGGCAGAGGTCGAGGCGCCGGCGCTGGACCACCTTGTGAGGCCGTTTTACTGGATCATCCTTGCTGTCGCGTTCTTTCTCACCTGGCGCTGGCTTCGCTCGCGGTCGCGCAAGGACAGACGCACCGGAGATCGGCGGCGCTCAGACCGGCGCGAGCACGCCGACTCACCCGATTCCGACCACTCCGCTCAGTGATTCAGCCGTTATCGAGATCGATGTGTCGATTCACGTCCTGCGATTCTTGCGTTGGCGCATCCTGTCGCAGTGGCGATTTGGTAGCATCGCTGACGTCCGCGAGTGAGGCCACATTTTCGACGAAGATCTGCGTTAGCTCGTCGACTCTGTCGTGAACTAGCATATCGCTCGCTCGGGAAATTGTTGCCGCGCGACGTGTCACATCATCGATCGCCGCACGCACCGTGTGCGGCGCGCCCTCAGCCAGCATCCGGGTGATAGCGGCCGACGGAGCCACCTCTCCCGCCAGACATTGCACGAGAATTGCCCGCATCACGGTCGGCTGAACGCCGACAGTGAGACGATTGATGGCTTCGGCTTCGGTACCCGTCCGGCTGTGCATGTTTGGCGCGTTGAGAGTGACGAAGAATCGATCACGATCATGTTCTGTGGCACAACATGCGCCATGCCGACGCGGAACGGTTAATCCATTCTACTCCGGAGGATGAGTATGGCTGCGCGGAAATCTTCAGGCAGGCGGAAGTATGGCAAAGCCGCATCGAAGCGAGTCGAGAGCGCGATGCGTCGCCGCAAGAAAGGAACGCTGAAATCGGGACGCGGGGGCAAGGGCGGAAAGGTCAAGAGTCGCAAACAGGCAATCGCGATTGGACTCTCGGAAGCACGTAAGAAAGGCGCCAAAGTTCCGCGCAAACGTGGCGGCAGAAAGAGCTCGCGCCGACGGAAATCCGGAGGAAGAAGAAAATCGTCGAGCCGGTAACCCGCCTCGACGATCTCGATCTTATCTAGGCCGCGATTTCTCGCGTGGTCCGCAGGCGCTCGACCACAGTGCCGAGCGCTCGCACCACTCCTTCGTTACCCTCTCGGAGTAACGCGGCGAGAATGTGCTTGCAGATTCGGTCGCGCCATAGATGGTCGCCGCAATCACAGCGTGGATGTAGCGCCGTGTAAAGGTCGACCCAATGTTCCTGGGCCCCGCCGGTAAAATGATACCGCCCCTCGCCAACTCGGCGGCCCTTGAGCGCGAGACTGCGCTCGAGACGAGCGACGTCCACGCCACCCGCCATGTCGAAATTGATCGCTGGTTCCATTTTTTTGTTGCTCCCGTCCCTTCTTACAAATTCGCAATGTGGAAAGACTTACGCGTCTCCGTCGTACACCTCATTCGCTGAGATGTTCTCAGCCCTGCGAAGATCGAGCGCTCTCCTAAAGTTGGAAACGTCGCTCGTCCAGCGCGGCAAAATCACGGAGATAAGAAGACCTTCCAGCTGCGCCAGAATGCCGAGCCAGACTGCAAGCCAGACGAAGAGCCCAGACACCCCAAAGCCGAGCAGTAACACCAGCGCAAGTGCGAGCGACAAGCCCCAGGCCTTTGAGCTCCACGCGTGATAAGCCACGTCTCGACCAAACTTCGCGAAGTCGAAAACGTGGCGCACAACGTCCAGACCGATGACAACGAGTGCTGGGACGGCAATCGATCTTGCGACGTCTGGACGCAGCATCCAAACCGTCCACGCCGCAGTGGCGTAGAACACCAGATCCGCTCTGCTGTCGAAGTGGCGAAGCTCTGGCGTCGCCACTCCGAGCCGACGGGCAAGCACTCCGTCGAAATAGTCCGAGATGAAAGCGGCTAGAACGACTGCCGCAAACGCGGCGGCCGATGCATCGGCGTAGACTAGACCGACAAGCAAGGGCGCAAGGAGGAGCCTTAGTAACGTCAGAGCGAACGGGACGGATTTCACCAGCGTTCCGGACATCGGCATATCAGTACTTCGCGAGATAATTGTCGAGCTCCCATTGCGAGACCTGGGTGATGTAATCGTCCCACTCCTGTCTCTTCGCTGTCAGAAACTGCGTCGTGATGTGTTCGCCCAATGCTTCGGTGATCACGTCGTCCTTCTCCAGCTCGGTGCAGGCTTCACCAAGATTGTGCGGCAGGTCATCGATCCTGAGGCGCCGCTTTTCACGGTGCGACATCTCCCAGATGTTCGTGTTCACTGGCTCTCGCGCATCTGCCTTGGTCGTGATTCCGTCCAGCCCCGCAGCAAGCTGCGCCGCGAGAGCCAGGTACGGATTCGCTGAAGGATCAGGAATTCGCAGCTCGATTCGCGTACCAGACCCTCGGCGATCGGGAATGCGAATCATCGGAGACCGGTTTCGCATCGACCAAGCGACATTCACCGGAGCTTCGTATCCTGGGACCAGTCTCTTGTAGGAGTTGACGAGCGGATTCGTGATCGCCGTAAATCCGCGTGCGTGCCTCAACAGGCCGCCGATGTAATAGAGCGCTGTCTTCGACAGCTCCCATTGTGCCTTCTCGTCCCAAAATGCGTTCTGTTTTCCGCGAAACAGCGACTGATGCGTGTGCATGCCGCTCCCATTCTGGCCAAAAATCGGCTTCGGCATGAACGAAGCGGTGAGTCCGAACGTTCGAGCTACGTATTTCACGACGAAACGAAAAGTCGTGATGTCGTCGGCGGTCTTCAGCGCATCGGCATAGCGGAAATCGATTTCGTGCTGTCCATGCGCAACTTCGTGGTGCGCGGCTTCTACTTCGAAGCCCATTCGCTCGAGCACATCGACGATGGCGCGGCGCGCATCCTCGCCAAGGTCGGCGGGCGCGAGATCGAAGTACGAGCCCACGTCGTGTGTCGCCGTCGACGGGCTTTCGTCCGTGCTCGGCTTGAACATGAAAAACTCGGCTTCCATCCCCGCGTTCATGGTGAAGCCGAGTCCGGCGGCTCGCGCGATCATTTTTTTGAGGACGCCGCGGGGATCGCCGGCGAAAGGGTTTCCATCCGGCGTGTTGATGTCGCAAATGACCCTCGCCACTCTGCTGTTCTCGTCGCCCCACGGAAAGATCTGAAACGTGCCAAGATCCGGTGCGAGCAGCATGTCCGACTCTTCAATGCGGACGAAGCCTTCGATGGACGAG
>DASQPS010000438.1:0-8116 GCA_035643845.1 Gemmatimonadaceae bacterium
CGGGACAATCTTTACGGCGTTCGTAGGAGCTGTAGTTCTCCTTCTCGTTCTCAGGGTCCTGCGCCGCTCGACGCGAGCCGTTTGACTCAACTCGGCGTGAGGCCGCGCGTTTGAGCGCGCTCGAGGCGCTCCTCGTCGGAATTGTCGATTACGCGGGACTGTTTCCGCCGGCGAGCCAGGACATGCGGCCGGCGCTCGAGAACTACGCGACGTATCTCCAGAGCGCGGACCGCCAGGCGCTCGGCAGATTCATCGTGCCGATCTCTCGATTGAACGAGCTCGAGGATACGGGAAAGGATCTCTTGCCCCGAGGTCCTGGTTCGGAGCCATGGAAGCTGAGCGTCCTGGTGAGTGGCGACGTTCAGTCGGCCGCCGAGCAGATTCTCGAATTCAACGGTCACCACGAGTCAGGCTCGGCTCGTGGGCACGCGGCGATCGATGTCGTCGAGCTCAAGGCCACTAACGCGCAAGACATCGAGGAGCATCGATCGCGCCTCCCGCGATTCATCACTCCATATTTCGAGATTCCGACCAGTCAGAATGTCACGCACTTGACTCGCACCATCGCGCAAGTCGGAGCGCGTGCGAAAATGCGCACTGGCGGCGTGACCCAAAACGCCTTTCCCGCGGCCTCTGAGATTCTCGATTTCATGATCGCGTGCAGCACTGACGCGGTGGCCTTCAAGGCGACGGCTGGCTTGCACCATCCGGTGCGCGGGCCTTTCCCGCTCACCTACGCGCCTGACAGCGCTCGTGGAACGATGTACGGATTCGTCAATGTGTTTCTCTCCGCGACGGTCCTGTATTGTCGTGCCGACCGAACCGTGGCGCTTTCCGTTCTCGAAGAGAGCGACCCTTCTGCGTTCAATTTCACGGAAAACGCAATCGCGTGGCGTCATATTACAGTCGATGCCGCTCAGATCCGCGCCGCAAGATCGGAATTCGCGATCTCGTTCGGCTCGTGCTCGTTCCGGGAGCCGGTCGACGAGCTTCGGGACCTCGCTGCGAATCCAATTCTGAGAACGATGTGAACAAGACGCACGATCCGGCACTTACCTCGTGGGTCGGGGCCGCCAACTCGCCCGACGCTGACTTTCCGATTCAGAATCTTCCGTTCGGAGTTTTCTCGCGCAAAGGCGACACGGAACGACGTGTCGGCGTGGCGATCGGCGATCAAATCGTCGATGTGGGCGAATCGCTCAGCGCGAATTTGTGGACCGATGAGGCGCGGGACATCGCGCGCTACTGCGATCGCCCAGACATGCGCGATCTCATGGGCGCGCCAAAGGAATCGTTGTCTTTGTTCCGGGCGCGGCTGAGCGAGCTGCTCGCGGGTGAGCCCGGCGACGACAGCGCCATTAACCCGCTACCCCCCGGGGCGCTCGTTCCAATGTCAGAAGCGGTCATGCGTCCGCCAATCGAAATTGGGGACTACACGGACTTCTACGCCTCGATATATCACGCCACCAACGTTGGCCGACTGTTCCGCCCAGATAGTCCACTGCTGCCCAACTATAAGTACGTCCCCATCGGCTATCACGGTCGCGCGTCCTCGATCGTTCTCGGCGGAAGCGACGTGCGGCGCCCCAATGGGCAAACGCAACCGGTCGGCTCTTCTGCTCCGTCGTTTGGGCCGTCGCAGATGCTCGATTACGAGGCAGAAATCGGCTTCTTCGTTGGAAAGGGCAACGACCTGGGCGACACGATCAACATCGATGAGGCTGAAGAGCACATCTTCGGTGTATGTCTCGTCAACGACTGGTCCGCGCGGGACATTCAGTCGTGGGAATACCAGCCGCTCGGTCCGTTTTTATCCAAGAGTTTCGCGACGAGTATCTCACCGTGGGTGATAACGTGGGAGGCACTCGAGCCGTATCGCGTGCCGGCATTCTTCCGGCCCCCGGGCGATCCACGTCCGCTCGGCTATCTGTCCTCTGATCGGAACGTGAACGAGGGCGGAATAGATCTCACCATCGAAGTCTACTTGCGATCGATGCTTATGAGAGAGGGACACATGCGGCCTGCACGCCTGAGTGCGGCATCTCTCGCGGACATGTACTGGACTGCTGCTCAAATGCTCACGCACCACGCGAGCAACGGATGCAATCTCAGGACGGGCGACCTCTTCGCCAGCGGAACCATTTCAGGGCCGGAAACTGGTTCCCAGGGATGTTTACTCGAGCTCACGCGACGGGGTGCGGAGCCGATAACACTTCCAACCGGAGAGGAGCGGAAGTTTCTGCACGACGGCGACGAGGTAATCATGCGCGGATTTCTTCAGCGCGAAGGCGCGGCGCGTATTGGACTCGGCGAATGCTCTGGCCTCATAGTCGCATCTCACGGCCGATAAACCTCAATCAAAATCGATGTCCGCACGAAAGAAGGCTCGCGAGCCGTTATATGTCGTACGTACCTCCAAAATCCACGGCAGAGGAGTCTTTGCCGCGCGCTACATTCGAAAAGGGACCCGTATTCTCGAATACAAAGGGGAGCGGATCGACAACGACGAAGCCGATCGCCGGTACGACGACTCGAAGATGAAGCATCACCACACCTTTCTTTTTACGCTGGACAAGAAAACCGTGATCGACGGCGCGCCAGCAGTTGGCGGAGGGGACGCGAGCTTCATCAACCACTCGTGCGATCCCAACTGCGAGGCGATCATCACTGGCAAGAAGATCTTCATCCACGCCCGGCGTGGGATCGAGCCAGGTAGCGAGCTTGCGTACGACTACCAGTACGAGCGCACAGGCCGGAACGACAAGGAGCTGGAGAAGTTCTACGTCTGCCGATGCGGCGCCCAGAACTGCCGGGGAACCATAATGAAGCCCGCGCATAAGAAGAGCACACGCGCTGCGCGCTCAAAAAAGACATCCCGCTCCCGAAGACGTCGAAGCAATCACGCCTCGTGAGCGAAGGGTCTGGACTTGGCGCGCGGAGCCCTTTTATTCCACCCTGAACTCTTTTTGGAGTATTACATGCGTCTCGTCCATCGCGCGCTCGCTTTGACCTTCGCGCTCGCGACCTCGGCGGCTGCACAAACGTCGGCCGTCCCAATGCAAACCAAGCCGCTCGACCCGGCGAATCTCGACCGGTCCGTTTCAGCTTGCACCGATTTCTACCAATTCGCGAACGGCGGCTGGATCAAGTCGCACCCGATTCCGGCTGCGTATTCCAGCTGGGGCAGCTTCAACGAGCTGCAGGAGAACAACCAGTCTAACCTGACGACGATTTTGCGCGCGGCGGCCGCGAATGGAAACCCTCAGGCAAATGCGGATCTGAAGAAGCTCGCCGTTTACTACTCCACATGCATGGATTCAGCGGCTGCCGAGCGGGCTGGTGCGCAGCCAATCCAGCCTGAGCTTTCCCGGATTGCCGCGCTGACAAATCGGTCGCAGGTCGAAGGCGAAATCGCCCGACTGCAGTCGATGGGCATCGGTGCGGTTTTCGGATTTGGAGCGCAGCAGGATGCAAAGAACAGCACAGCGGTAATTGCTGGAGTAAGCCAGGGCGGACTTTCTCTGCCCGACCGCGACTACTATTTAAATCCGGCTCAGCGCTACGCCGACATACGGTCGAAGTATCAGGACCACGTGGCGAAGATGTTCGAGCTCGCGGGCGAGAGTGCTGCGCAGGCGGCGACGGACGCCCAGAGAGTCGTCTCCGTTGAGACGGCTCTGGCGAGGCCGGCCAAGACACGCGTTGAGCTGCGCGACCCGAACGGCAACTACCATAAGATGACCGCCGCCGAGCTGGCGCAGGCGGCGCCCGGCTTCAACTGGCCGAGCTTTTTCGCTGGTGAGGGTCGCTCGGATATCTCGACGATCAATGTCCAGAATCCGGTCTTTCTCAAAGCGGTGGACAGCTTGCTGACCTCGGCCCCGGTCGATGACTGGAAAGCGTATTTGCGCTGGCATGTTATCGACGCCGCGGCGCCAGAGCTGAGCTCTGCCTTCGTCAACGAAGATTTCCGTTTCGGAAGCACTCTGAGCGGAGCGAAGGAGCTGCTTCCCCGCGACAAGCGCTGCACGCGCGCTACCGACGCCGGACTTCGTGACGCACTCGGCCAGGCGTATGTGGCGCAGTATTTCACCCCTCAGGCAAAACAGCGGGCGCTGGAGATGGTTCGCAACCTCGAGTCGGTGTTCCATGATCGCATTGAGACGCTCGGCTGGATGAGCGACACGACCAAAGCGATGGCCGAAACGAAGCTGGCGGCGTTCACGAACAAGATCGGGTACCCGGACAAGTGGCGTGATTACTCGACGCTCAACATCCAGCAGGGACCATTCATCAACAACGTTCTTGCGGTTCGCCAGTACGAGCGTCGTCGCAACATCGCGCGGATCGGCCGGCCAGTCGACCGCACCGAGTGGGGAATGACTCCATCCACCGTGAATGCGTACTACAATCCGCTGATGAACGAGATCGTGTTCCCGGCGGGAATCATGCAGCCGCCCTTCTTCGATCCGAAGGCCGACGATGCCGTCAACTACGGCGGAATGGGCGCGGTTATAGGCCACGAGATGACGCACGGATTCGACGATCAGGGCGCGCAGTTCGATGCCCAGGGTAATCTGAAAAACTGGTGGTCGTCGGCCGATCTGGAAAAATTCAAACACGGCACGGGCCTCGTAGCGTCGCAGTACGATGCGTACACGGTGCTCGACAGCCTGCACGTGAATGGCAAGCTGACGCTGGGTGAAAACCTCGCCGACCTGGGCGGATTGTCGATTGCGTACGCCGCCCTCGAGAAGGCGCTGGCGCAGAAAGGGAGGCCGGCGAATATCGATGGCTTCACGCCGGAGCAACGGTTCTTCCTTGCCTGGGCGCAGATCTGGAGAGGAAACATGACTCCGGAGGCAACGCGTCTGAGGATCAACACCGATCCGCATTCGCCGGGTGAGTGGCGGACGAACGGTCCGCTCTCGAACCTGCCGCAATTCGCGGCGGCCTTTGGCTGCAAAGCCGGAGATCCGATGGTGCGCCCAGATTCAGTGAGGCCTGTCATCTGGTAGTGCCAGCTTAGCCTGGAACTTCAAGAAGGATCTGAAAAGAATTTTGCAGTGAGAAAGGGGGATCGGCTCAGCCGATCCCCCTTTCTTCGATCCGTAACTAAGTTGCAGTCATGACTGCCCGCAGCTTCTTCTACAAGGAGACGGAAGGGATTCGTGTCACCGTCCGACCCGTTTATCTTCGCGATCACTCGGAGCCCTCGCAGAGTCACTACGTTTTCGCTTATTTCGTACGCATAGAAAACGTGGGACAAATGGCCGCACAGCTTCTGACCCGCAGGTGGCTGATCCATGATTCCGTCGGCGATGGCGTGGATACGGAAGTGATCGGAGAGGGAGTAGTCGGCGAGCAGCCGACGATCATGCCCGGCGGCGTACACGAATATCAGAGCTTCTGCATCCTCAAGTCCGGAGAGGGTTGGATGGAGGGGAACTACGGTCTGCTGAGGCAGGACGGAACTTCGTTCGAAGCGGCAATCCCGCGGTTCACCCTTAGCGCCAGCGAGTCGACGAGCCTGCCATCCTGAATCGCGCACGACGTTTGCTTTCCTTTCGACCGTGAGCCGCATCTACGACATCTCGGTACCCATCCGCACCGGCGGCCTCGTGTACCCGGGAAATCCCGAGATCGAAGTCACGTTGCAGCAGGCGGTCGCGCGCGGAGATGGCGCCAACGTTTCTTTCGTTCGCTTCGGCTCACACACCGGAACCCATGCCGACGCGTCTCGTCACTTTTTCGACGACGGTCAAACCGTCGACAAGATTCCTCTCGACAAATTGATCGGTCCTGCTCTCGTGATCCACTTTCCGGACGAGTTGATGGCAGTCGGCGCGGCAGACTTGCGAGAGCACGACCTGGGCGCGCACACGAGAATTCTGCTCCGCACGCGGAACTCAGCGTTGTTGTCACGGCGTGATTTTGTCCGTGATTACACCTACCTTGCGCCCGACGGCGCTCAGTATCTCGTCGACAACGGCGTCGAGCTCGTCGGGATCGACTACTTCTCTATCGAACAATTTCATTCGGGCCACCACCTCACGCATAAGACTCTGCTCGAGAAATCGGTGGTCATTCTGGAAGGACTCGACCTCTCGATACCGGCGCCTGGAGTGTATCAGCTCATTTGTCTGCCGCTCCGGATCGAGGGTTGTGATGGCGCTCCGGCGCGAGCTGTGCTCATCAATTGACTGAGATTCGGCACATTTTCTTCGACGTTGGTGGCGTGCTCGGCACCAACGGGTGGGACCGCGAGGAGAGAGCGCGGGCAACCGAGCACTTCCGACTGGATGCGAAGGAATTTCAGTGTCGCCACGAAGAGATAGTCAGCGCCTGGGAAGAAGGACGGATCACGATCGAGGAATACCTGGAGAACGCAGTCTTTTACGAGCGGAGGAATTTCTCACGCCAGGAATTCGTGGAGTTCATGTATGCGCAGAGCCATCCGGATCCGGACACGATCGAAATCACCCGCGAGCTAACGGCGCATGAACGCTACACGCTCATGACGCTCAACAACGAGTCGGACGAATTGAACAAGTACCGCATTCGTGCGTTCGGCATCTCAGAGATCTTCGAGGCTTTCCTCTCTTCCTGCTGGCTTGGAGTCCGCAAACCTACGCAGCGATTCTACGAGAACGCCATCGCAATCGCCCAGGCCGACCCGCGGACGTCGGTGTTCATCGACGACCGGCAGCAGAATCTCAATCCCGCCCGCAATCTGGGAATGAAAGTCGTTCTCTTTCAGTCGGCGTCACAACTACGTTCCGAATTGGGGCGAATACTAGGTCACGAACTTTCCGGAGCATAGCAATGCGCTTGGCGATGATCGGTCTCGGCCGCATGGGCGGCAACATGTCGGAGCGATTGATGAAAGGCGGCCACGAAGTGGTGGTCTACGATCGTAGTGCTGAGGCCGTGCAGCGCATCGTCTCCCTGGGCGCAGTCGCGGCGGCGAGCACTAACGAGGTCATCTCGAAGCTCAAGCCTGCCCGCATCGTCTGGATCATGGTTCCGGCGGGCCGCCCGGTCGATGACACGATTGCATCCCTGCTGCCGGGCCTCACGAAAGGCGACGTGATCATCGATGGAGGCAACTCCAACTTCCACGACTCAATGCGCCGAGCGCAGGAGCTTCAGCCGAAGGGAATTCATTTTGTGGATTCGGGCACGAGCGGCGGAATCTGGGGCCTCGCAAACGGCTACTGCCTGATGATCGGCGCGTCGCCCGAGGCGTTCAAGCTTTGCGAGCCGATTTTCAAGACACTCGCGCCGCCCGACGGCTATGCCCACATGGGGCCGCCCGGTTCGGGCCACTACGTCAAGATGATCCACAACGGCATCGAGTACGGGATGCTCCAGGCTTACGCTGAGGGTTACGAGATTCTCCACGCGTCGACGGAATTCAAGCTCGATCTCCATAAGATCGCGGGTGTGTGGAACCATGGAAGCGTGGTTCGCTCCTGGCTCAACGAACTGGCCGAAACCGCGTTCGAGCGGGATAAGGACCTCAGCGACCTGCGCGGATACGTTGAGGACTCAGGGGAAGGACGTTGGACCGTCCAGGAGGCAATCGATCTAAACGTGCCAGCGCCCGTCATCACACTCTCTCTTCTCACAAGACTGAGATCGCGTCAAGCGGATTCCTTCTCGGCAAAAGTGATAGCGGCGTTGCGAAACGAATTCGGCGGCCACGCGGTAAAGAAGTCATGAAGGCCCCGACCGCAGTCCCCCGGATGCGAGCTCCCCGTCCACGCGGAAGCCGCGATAGAGCTGATCCCTGCACGATGGTGATCTTCGGCGGTGCGGGAGACCTTACCAAGCGAAAACTCATCCCCGCGATCTACTATCTTGCGCAGCAGAAACTTCTCCCGGAGAATTTCTCGCTGCTCGCCGTCGCGCGCGACCCAAACAACGACGAGGGCTATCGCGCGCTCATGCGAAAGGCGATGGACCAGTCGGACGAAATCCACAAGGTGGATGACAACGTTTGGCAGTGGCTCTGCGAGCGAACATTCTACGCCAGCGGCGACTTCACCCGCGACGACGCCTACGGCGCCATCGGCCAGCGTCTCCAGGAAATCGAGTCGCGATCCGCAGAGCA
>DASQPS010000439.1:0-4108 GCA_035643845.1 Gemmatimonadaceae bacterium
ACCAGCGATGCCGGCGCCGGAAATTAGAACTGTCTTATTATCCAACCGATTTTCTCCGCTTCCCGATTGCATTGTCCGCAGCAGGCCGCGGACGGAGATTACTGCACAATCAGTTTTCCGATCATTCCGAGGGCGAGGTGCGGCGTGCAGTAATAGTGGTACGTTCCGGCAGGCGCTCCCGCGAATGAGATAGTGTACGTCTGGTTCTGAGCCATGAGCAGCGGACCCGTCAACGGACCGATTGTCTGCTGCATCGCTGACTGCAGCACGGAAGCTGCGCCGCTCGGAATGCTGTCGGGCCAGAACGTCACGTTGTGTGGCAGTCCGGACACGACCGTCCAGCGAACTCCGTCGCCGGACTTGATGGTCAGCGAAGCGGGATCGAAGCGGTAGCCCTTGGCGTCGCCGAGCATTTTCACATCCCACATTTTTCCGGTTACCGGCTTCGACGCGGCCGCCGGACTCCTCGAGGCGGTCGGGCCCGGGACAGTCGAGGCAGTCGACTCCGTCGAGCTCACTGCCGTCGACTCGGCTGCTTGAGTCCCGGGTTGTTTTTCTCCACCGGCGCACGCGGTGAGGATGCCGACCGTGACGGCCAGCGCTGCTGATGAGACTCGCATTCCGTACTCCTTGTTAGGCTCGAAAACCTGAGTGACGCACTCGTTGCATGCGTCGCCGCGCTCGGGAACCGTTAGGGATTCTCGGCGCGTATCTCGAGCGCGTTGTTGTTGAACGACGGAATCAGCAGCAAATGACGCTTGCCGTCGATGCCGAGTTGTGCTGGCGATTCGATGCCCTGGACGATCGGCATCGCCGCACCACCTGGATCCACCCGATACACAGTCTTTGTGTCCCAGCTGGTGACCAGCCAGCCTCCGCCCGACCGCGGCAAGAGTCCGTCCAGCTTGGCGCCGGGCAGAACGGCGAGCACTGTTTTTTTGCCGGTGCTGTCGACGCGGTACAGCTCGTTGGCGCCGAATGGGGCAACGATGAATCCGCTGGCGTCGGCGAGCAGACCGTCGGGCTGTTGCAGACTATCTCCCGTTACCACAGGAATTCCGCCAGCGCGCGTCAGTCGATAAATCGCTGCTACCGGAGGACTCGGCGTTGAATCGCCGGGCGGCGGCTCGAGATCGGTCACGTACACGGTTCCATCAGGTCCAACCGCCAGGTCGTTGAGTCCGGTCGTCGCCACCTTCATTGTGCCGAGCGGACGGCCGGTTTTCCGGTCGAACATCCTGACACCGCCGACGTCGGCTGCGAACAATGTGTCGCCCTTGAAGAGTATTCCCTTCGGCCCGTGAAGAATGACGCCGTTTTTTCCGCCCTGGATCCACTTCAATTGTTCGACGGTGCCGTCAGGTTTTATTCGCGCGATGAAGCCGTTGTTGTCCTCAGCCTCTGGCGGGCCATTGATGTTCGACAGCAGGTAGACGTCGGCGACGCTGTCCCACACCGCGGTTTCTGGACTGGAGAATCCGACGTTGGATATGGTTCGGCTCTGCCCCGCCGAGCCGGAGTCCGCCGTTTTCGTCGTGTCGGAGCGCGCGGTCTGGTCGGACCTGTTGCAGCCCACTGCTGCACATGCGGTCGCCGCCACCAGCGTCATCAGCTTATTCACTCGCCCCCTCCTCACCGCAGAGTGTACAGGTACGCGGCGATATCGCGCGCATCGCGCGGCGAAACGCGCATGTCCGGCATGGCGTTGCCGGGAATCACTCGCTGCGGAGCCATGATCCACGTCATCAGCGACTCGAGGTCGTTCGGGAGGACGCCAGCGATGTAGGTGCGCTTGTCGAAGTGATAGAGTGGCGGTCCGACCAGTCCGCGAGCGTCCTGCACTCCGGGAACGTTGTGACATGCGCCGCATCCATACTGTGAGATTAGCGCGCGACCACGCTGAGGATTGCCCCCGGGCACGCTGTGTCCGGGCTGACTCCCGTCCGCCGACTCGCAGCCGCACACGATCGATACCAGCAAGATTGCCACGACTCGAAAAAATGCGCGCCCTCCATGCGGGTCTGTTCTCACACGATCTCCACCTCCGTGCGCACACGGAGAGGCGGCGCCGCATCGGCTCGAGCATCAACCGCCTTCATCCAGTTCATGAACAGCGCTGTCGCTGCGATGAGGTACGCGAAGCCACCGGGAATCCACATGATGAGGCCGGCGAGCTGCTGATCTTCGAGCGCGCTCATGCCCAGGACGGGTGCGGTCGCGACGTACGCGTCGTACAACGGAGAGCTCGCAAAGGTCAGAACAACTCCAATCGATGCTCCGACCAGACTCATGCCGACCACGTAGGGCACGCGGAGCGCAATCGACAGCCGCCTGAATGGCGGCGGCGCCATGACAACCCACCAGAAGAGAAGCGCGGTGCCGAGAAAGCAGAGGTGCTCGAGAGCGTGTATGGTCTCGTTCCTCACGGCTGCGTCGTACGGGCCGGGAGCGTGCCAGATCAGGAGCGCCGTTGCGTGCAGTACAAAAGCTGCCGACGGCGCCGTCAGCAAAAGAGCGAGCCGCCGCCAGAAAGGAATCCTGATCCAGCCCGGGACCGCTGCACGCGCAGGGTGCGGAAGAGCCCATACGAAAGCGCGAACCGGCTCGCCCATCAGCAGCAGCGGCGGGACAACGAGGATCAAAAGAAGGTGCTGAATCATGTGCACGGACTGGAGTTGGTCGGCGAGCTCGTCTAGCGGAGACAGGAGTGCAACGATAAGCGTTGCGATCGCGGCCGCGAACATCAGCGCGGACGGGATACTTATCCCGCGTCCCGCACCGGCCGCACGCCACACTCGCGTTACTCCCACGGCATACAAAGCGGCCGGTACGGCGATGCCGATTACGATACCGGGTGCGAAGCTCCACCCGTCGAGCAGCGTCACGGCGTGCACTGCGGAGTCAGAAAAAGTGAAATCGCGTTCATCAGCAGCAGCAGCGCGAAAATCGCGCTGAGGAGAATGCCGGACATTGCCATGAAGCGCGCTCGACCTTCGCCAATTTCGAGGACATCCTGTTCTTCGCCCTCTGCGTGGCTGTGAACGATGTGCCAGTTGTGCAACGCAACGAACAGCGCAACCAGACACCCGATGAATAGCGCAACGGTGAAACACAGCAGAACAATTCCAGTACCGCTGGTGAGCTGCAGCCCCGTGGGGGGTGGCGCATCACGATACGCTATGCAGCCCGCTCCGTTGACGCTTGTCGCAAGTATTTCCTGCGCACTCCAGGCAATTGGCGCGGCGAGAACGCCGAACCATAGCGCACCACGACCAACCCGATGCCGCGCCGGCGCGGGATGGTCCTCTTCAGCATGCCCGCCCCGACTGTTCGATTGGCCGCGCGTCGTGCGCTGCGCCGGATCCATGTCAGCCGAGCCTCGGCACGATGTAGAGAGACAAGAGGACTGCCAGCCACACAACGTCGACAAAGTGCCAGTAGAGCACCGCGTTGCTTACCGCGAGATGATTCTGCGATCGGAAATGGCCGCGGAACGCGCGGATCAGAATCGTGCCGAGTATCAGCAATCCGACCAGAACGTGCGCGCCGTGGAAACCCGTAACCGTGAAAAACGACGACGCATACGCGCTGCCGTTGGGACGGAAGTCCTTGCTCGCGAACTCGAATCCCTGGACGACGAGGAACACGACGCCGAGGACAATGGTGATGATCAGACCGATACGAAGTCGTTTGCCGTTATCGGCCTCGATGCCGCGCGAGGCCCACCACGCAGTGAAACTGCTCGCAATCAGAATCACGGTGTTCGGAAGCACGAGCTTCAACGCAGGCGGCCCGCCCGGCGGCCACGAGTGCTGCGACAGCGATGAGAGATAGAAGTAGCTGAATATGAGATAGGCGAAGAAGACGGCTTCGTTCAACACCAGGAGCGACATCCCCCATCCCCCAACGGAAGTGCGGCTGGGGTCGCCGACGGGCAGATCGGTTGCAGGATCCTCAGTTGCCCCGGGAGGCACTCGCCTGCCAATGTTCGCCGGCCATAGCCACACTGCGCAAAGGAAAAGCGAAAGCGCGCCCGCCAGAGCGGTGAGCCACCAGATCTGCGTCAGCACACCGTAGAACATGATTGTCAGCGATGCAGCGAGCAGAA
>DASQPS010000440.1:0-5004 GCA_035643845.1 Gemmatimonadaceae bacterium
GGCCTTCGTCGTTCGCCCGATCTTCAACTCGCTATTCCGCTTTGAGTCGCAACCCGCGCAGACGCTCGAAAGTGCTCTCATGTCCGAGGCTCGCGCGGTGTCTGGATTCGATGCGAATGGCAATGGTCTGGTCATGCTCGAATTGGGCGGGGAGATAGTGCAAGTGCTTGGGACCCAACTAAGTGAAGAGCGCGCATCTGGCGTGCGGATCAGAGCGGGTGATATCGTGCGCATCGAAGGAATCGACAGCGAGCGAAACCGTTGCACGGTGTCGCGGATTGGAATCGGTTAGATCGAAGGCGATACCTGGTACCTGGTACCGCCCTTCAGTAGTTAGCAGCGTATCTCTAGTGAGGAGTCTCCAGTGACCCAAATGATACTTATCGTCGCGCTCGTTCTCGTCGGCGTGCTCGGCGTAATACCGCTCATCGTCTCCTCGTTCCTTCGCAACGTCGAAGCCGGAACGATCAGGATGGTGAGCTGGCTTCAGGGAAGCACAATCATCTACCGCGGCCCGGGTAAATCGAAAGAAGTTCCGCTTCTCACAACGGGGACGACTCTCTCGAGCAAGGCGATCAATGTCGACCTCGACATCACGGATCAAACAGCGGATCTCGATCGCAACGGAACGCCGCAGCCCATCAAGGTGCGAATCCTCGCGAGCGCGATCGTCTCTGTCGGCGATACCGACACGATGATCAAGACCGCGGCGAACCGCTTCTTCTCGAAGGACGCCGCCGATCAGGAGAACATCTTGATCGACCTCCTTTCCAGCTCCGCGCGTCGAGCAATCAATCTTCTCACTCACGACCAACTTTTTTCCGCGAAGACCGCTCCGCCGCTTTACTCGGGAAGCACTCAGGCGGCGATTGGCGCCGGTGCGAGTCAGAGCACTGCTATGGAAGCAATGCCGAACCAACCCACGGCGCTGACTCATGGCGCCGAGGCGGCGTTGCAGGGAATGGAAGATGACGACGATCCGCTCGCGGTCATCATCAGAAAGGCGTGCTCGAGAGAGCTCACCGACCTCGGACTCACCTTTAACTCACTGAACATCAAGGTGGTTCAGTCGGAGGTTGCTGAATCTCGTCGCAGGCAGTCCGCGGCCGAAGCGCAGGCGAACGCAGATATTGTCACGGCGCAGCAGGCGAGACGCGCGAAGGACGCTCAGCTCGAGGCCGAGCGAGTGATCTCGGACAAGCAGCGCGAGCTCGAGCAGACGAAAGCCGCTAACGCTGCATTGATCGCCGAGGCCGAAGCGAAAAAGCAAACGGCGCTGGGCGTCCAGCGCGTGGCGGAGCTGGAGGCGACCCAAATCGCACAGGCAAAAGCCGACGCGGAAAAGATGCGCATCGAGGCCGAGGCGCGAGCACGCGCCGAAGCGATTCGCATCACGACGGTAGCCCAGGCGAACGCCGAGAGCATTCAGAAAGTGAACGAAGCGATCAAGGCGGGAGGCGAGAGCTACTTCCGGTATCGCCAGATCGAAATGATCCCCGACATCGCACCGGTGATAGCCGACGCGCTTGCGAAAGCGAGACTCGTGACGATTTCTGGAGATTCAGCCGAGGGAGGCGCTGCCCAATCGGCGACGAGCAACATCACCAGCGTAATCCAGACTGTCCTCGCAGCCCAGCTCGTTTCGAATGCCGGCTTGGGACAAGCGGCAGACAGCCGCGAAAAAGCGGACGATCGCGATAATGGTCATCGAGTGCCGGCTCCTCCTGCGTCGCCGACGCAAACCACCGCGCCGGCGAAGACGGGATTTCGATAACCCGGGTTTGGTTGGCGTCCCGGATTTGGCGGGGTCAAGCGGGTAGCGCCGCAAATTCGGGTGTTGTCCAACTCAGTTCCAAAGCGTACTTTAGCCGGAAACCTACATAATTGCCCGTTGCGATCCGTCCGATAGTCGGGCCGGACTGCCGTGGCAAGCTTACGTTGAGGCCCACCCAATGACCCATCGTACAGTTTTAAGTTTCTTCTCGGCCACCGTGCTCGCCACGCTAGTTCTAGCATGTGGCAAGGACACTCCCACTGCGTCTGACGGACCTTTTCTACAGGTGAGTCCCCTGTTCAGCGGAGTAGATTCGGGAAGCATGCTCCAGATGTCAGCCAGCCTTAGCGACGCTGTCGTCCCCGTAACGTGGGAGAGCAGCAACCCCGCGGTCGCGACGGTTTCCTCAACCGGTCTCGTTACGGGCGTTGCTGTCGGTATCGCCGCCGCAACCGCGACGCTTGCGGACGGCAGCCAAAAGCGCTCAGCGAGTATTACCGTGGTCGCACCGACCGGTACGGCGCTCACAAACGGCGTCGCTGTGACAGGCTTGGGGAGCGCTACCTCCGGCACTACGAAGCTGTTTCGGCTCAATGTGCCCCCGGGCACGACAAGTCTCTCGGTGGTTCTGACGGGAGGCACGGGCGACGCCGACATATTCGTGCGGCGTCAGACTCCGCCGACAGCCACTTCCTTCACGTGTTCGTCCGAGACACCTGACACGACCGAGGAAACTTGCACAATCAGCAATCCGCCGACGGGAGACTACTATATACTCGTCAAGAGCTTTATCTACAGCGGGGCAAGTCTCACCGCGACGACAACGCCGTAACCGGAGGAAGTCTCTGGGCTGCGGTGACAGGGCTCTCGCGATTGCGAGAGCCCTGTTCAGTTTCCTGACCTAAAATGTTGGCGCTTGACCCCACTTCTACCACGCGTCAATATCGTATAGGAAGTGCGGCAGGAGACACCTTGCGAAACAAATACTACGCGGCCCTGCAATCCGGCTCAGCGCGTACATTCGTGCTGGCCGCTTTGATGTTTCCGGGACTCTTATCCGCACAGGAAGCCCGCGGTGCGATCACGGGGACCGTCGGAGATTCATCGGGCACTCCTCTGAGCGGTGCCGAAGTCACGCTTAGCGCGCCGGGAGGGCACAGCGTCACGGATGCGGCCGGTGAGTTTCGCCTATCTGGAGTTCCCGTAGGGATCATCGAAGTTCGCGTCCGGCGGCTTGGATTTCGTCCCGAATCGACATCCATTAGCGTCCGGTCGGGTATCGAGACCCCCGTCAATTTGCGTCTCACGGCCGTGCCGTTTCGCTTGCCGACCGTTGAGGTCGTCCATAGAGACGAGCCCTATGATTCCCGGCTTGCAGGATTCAACGCACGTAGGAAGCAGCAAGTCGGGCATTTCATCACGCGCGACCAACTGGATAGAATGAGCTCGGCTCGCTTCGTCGACGCAGTCCGAGATATGCCCGGACTGCAGCTCCGATCGCTTCGCGGCGGTGGAACTACGATCGTATTGCGAGGCTCGCGGTGTCCGGCGCTGGTTTTTATCGATGGATTTCCCGCCGATGCCGGAACGATGGATCTGGACATGATCGATCTGTCCGGCGTAGAGGGGATTGAGATCTATTCTGGCGTGGCGACGATCCCGTCGGAGTTCATGAGTGCCCGAGAGACTCACGGGTGCGGCGTCGTAGCTATCTGGTCGCGACCCACCCGAGCCCGAAGGCAGAAGATCGGAGACCTTGGGGAGGTGGACCTCGAGAAACTCTTGGCCGCAGGGGCGGTCTATACGTCAGATCAGGTTGACGCCCCAGCTCGGCTCAGTCAAGGAACTGCGGAACCGGTATATCCCGACTCTCTGTGGCACGCCGGGGTCGGCGGCCGAGTGGTGGCGGAGTTCATAGTCGATGCAAAGGGACTGATCGAGCCAGGTTCTCTTCGCATCGTGTCAACGACCCATCCTTATTTTATGTCAGCCGTGAGAGCGGCGCTGGGCAGTGCGATATTTCGCGCGGCGGAGCTCGGAGGCAAGACTGTCCGACAGATCGTAGAGCTTCCGTTCCTTTTCGTGCCCGCCGCAAAGGACACGGTACCACAGCCACCCCAATAGCTCCCTTTACCGTCGTCAAGGGGTATTCGGCCGCTTTAGACCCCGGCGGCAAAAAGTTCTACTTGTGCTGTTGGCTACCGGATAGCATTTTTTCGCCGACCAGGTTCGGGTCGTTTGATCCGACACCTCGCAAAACGGCCCACCCAGCCAACGTCTATGTCGTCAGCCGCGCCCCTCTCGCGCCGGCTGCTGCGTTGATTTTGATGGGCGAGCCCATCGCATTCAACAGCAGTAGCGAGGAGAAAGGGAGATGACAAGACTAGCAGGTAAGCGCATCACCACTGCGGTAGTGGCGCTGATTGCGGGGCTGTTCATGGCTCGGCCAGCGCACGCTCAGACGGTCATCACCGGACGCGTAACGAACGATCAGGGAGCGCCGATTGCCGGCGCAAACGTCGCAATTCCCACCCTCTCCGTTCGAACGCAGACCGATGCCTCTGGTAATTACAGAGTCACGGTACCGGCGAATCAGGCCACGGGCCAAGCGGTCACGATCACCGGACGGTACATCGGTTTCAAGCAGGCGCTCCGTCAGGTAACGCTGACGCCAGGCTCGCAGAGCGTAGACTTCTCGCTCGTTGCCGATCCGTTCAACCTTGGTGAGGTCATCGTCACCGGCGTCGCCACCGGAACGGAGCAGCGCAAGCTTCCATTCACAGTTGCGCACGTATCGGAAGAACAGGTGAGCAAGGTACCCGAAAGCTCACCAGTGACGGCGCTCGCCGGAAAGGTAGCCGGTGTTCACGTGAGTCTCGGCACAGGAAATCCGGGCGCGGCGCCGGCGATTCGCCTTCGCGGCTCGACCAACCTTGCGATCGGCGGAAGCCAGCCGCTCATCATCGTTGACGGCGTCGAGACCAGGTCGAACATCTCTGACATCGATGCGAACGACATCGCTTCCATCGAAATTCTAAAGGGAGCGGCCGGCTCGTCGTACTACGGGTCGAACGGCGCAAACGGCGTGATCAACATTACGACCAAGCGCGGCAAGGAGCTGCCGGAAGGCAACGTTCAAATCATTTCCCGCAACGAGTACGGCAACTCCTCTATCCAGCACTGGGTTCCGCTCAACACGAGCACTCCGTATCAGCTGAATCCCGATGGGA
>DASQPS010000441.1:0-23556 GCA_035643845.1 Gemmatimonadaceae bacterium
AGGATCGTCCCTTCGTACTCCGAGAGGGCGTCCTCGAGCGATTCAATGGACTCGATGTCGAGATGATTTGTCGGCTCGTCCAGCGCCAGGAAATTCGAGCGGCTGAGTACCATCATCGCGAGCGCGACACGAGCTCTTTCTCCGCCAGAGAGCGTTTCGGCGCGACGCTGCGCCTCGTCTCCGGAAAACCCGAAGCGGGCAAGGTGTCCGTGTATCTGCCGACGCTCCCATTTTGGTCGAAGGTCGCTGATGACGTCGTACAGGCTCCGGTCGACAGGCACTTGGGCCATGTCCTGTCGGTAATAGCTTGGCCTGACAGAGCCACCCAATCGTAGCTCACCTGACGAAATCTCGCGCTCGCCCATTAGCGCCCGAAGAAAACTTGACTTTCCGCTGCCGTTCGGGCCCACAAAGCCAACGACTTCACCCCGCTGGATCGTAGCCGTAAAGTCACGAATGAGAATCCGACCATCGACGCCGAGTGTTACATCTCGAGCAACCACGACCTGATCGCCTCCCCTCTCGGAAACATCGAGCCTTAGCCCCATCGCGCTGCCTTCTTCGGACACGGGCCCGCTCAACCTTGGCAGTCGATTGAGACGCTTGCGACGTCCCTTCGCCTGTTTGGAATTCTGACCGGCGATGTTCCGCCGTATGTAGTCTTCTTCCTCAGCGATAACCTTGCGTTGTTTGTCGGCCGCGCGTTGTTGACTGAGGCGTCTTTCTTCTCGCTGAGCGACAAAGGATTCGTACGTGCCGGTATAAGTAGCGCCCGTGCCGGACTCGAGATGCAGAACGTGATCGACCACGTTCGCCAGGAACGTGCGGTCATGACTAATGAGCAAGATGGTTTTGTCCGTGTTGCGTAAAAAATCCTCTAGCCAACGAGTCGTCTCGAGGTCCAGATGATTCGTCGGTTCGTCCAGGAGAAGTACATCCGCCGCGCTAACAAGCTGTCTGGCCAAACCGAGTCGACCGCGCTCGCCACCGCTCAGTTGCGCAAGTGGTTGTGACCGTGCTTTCTCGGCGTCGAACCCGAGCCCTTGCAGTACGGCGTCGACGCGCGGCGCGAACGTGTAGCCACCTTCATGCTCAAATCGTTCGAGGTCGCGATCGTAGCGACCGAGGAGCGATGCTGGAGCCGTTTCGCCGAGCTCGGCAAGATCAGCGGCTTGGTTCGCCAGAGATCGCTCCAGCGCTAGAAGGTCAGCGAATTCTCCCGCTCCCGCCTCCCACACGGTCTGTGCTCCTCCGAAATCACGATGTTGCTCGAGGAGCGCCCAGCGGAGACCTGGTTGGCGCGTGACCACTCCATCAGTCGGCTGTTGTGCACCAGTGATAATACGAAAGAGAGTGGTTTTTCCGCTCCCATTTCTGCCGAGGATAGCCCAACGGTCACCTTTACCGACGGTGAAGGTTATTCCGGAGAGTATCTTCGTCGCGCCGAACTCGACGGCGACGTTTGAAACGGAGATCTGCGTCAAGCGTTAAGCACGCTCGCGCAGGCAGAGAGACAGCGATCGATGGTTTCGATGGTGTGGTCGCCCATATGTCCAACACGGAAGGTCGAGCTTTTCAGTTTCCCGTAACCGCTTCCAACGACAATACCCTTTTTTGCGACGGCGGAGGTGAACGTCTCCCCGGGAAGATCTCCTGGAAGCCGGATCGTCGACACCGTCGGCGATTGGGATCCGAGCGGCGCGATATTCACGAGACGCTTTCCTGTTTGATCAGAGACCTTGGTCAGCCATTCCTGAGTACGGGCGGCCATCGATTTGTGACGCGCCCAGCGGGCATCGATACCCTCTGCCGCAATCGACTTGAGCTGTACTTCAAGCGCGTAGAACAACGACAGGGCCGGAGTGCTTGGAGTCTGGTGACGACGTGCGTACGCGTCGAGCTCCACCAGATCGAAATAAATTCCTCGGTCAGGCGTTCCGTTCGCACGGTCAATAAACGCGGGAGAAGCGACCGCGAAGGATAAACCTGGAGGGATCGCGAACGCCTTCTGTGATCCGCTCAACACGTAGTCGAGGTTCCACTCGTCGAAACGAAGCTCTGCACCGCCGGCGCCACTAACGCTGTCTACGAGACAAACTGCCCCGTGACGATGCACACAATCCGAGATCGCACGAATATCGTTCAGCGCGCCAGTCGATGTCTCCGAGTGTACGACAGTTACGACTGCGTATTTCCTCATGGATAGCCGCTCGTCCAGCTGCGGTATCGTATGCACCTGGCCCCAGCCGACCTCGTAGCGGTCGACCTCGCGGCCGCAGGCCGAGGCTATATGCGCGAACCGCTCCGAGAATGCGCCGTTCACAAGACTGAGGATGCGGCCGGGCGGCGCACATCTGACGGCTGCTTCCATCATTCCAGTAGCGGATGACGAACTAATGTAGACCGGACGATCCGTTTTGAACGCAGGCCGTAACCCTTCCTGAAGCCGCTCGAATAATTGTTCGAACGCCGACCCCCTGTGTGCAATCATCGGTCGGGTCATTGCTGCCAGAACTTCCTCGCGAACCTCTGTGGGTCCGGGAAGAAAAAAGGTGCCGAAACTTTTGCCAGTATTCATTCGAGTACGAGGTCTCTGAGTTGATCGAAGTTCTCGATTATGTAATCGGCGCGTTGCACGACCGCATCCCGCCGCTGGAATCCAGTGAACGCGGCAAAGCTGTCAACGACAGGCTTCATCTCACAATCGGTCATGCCGTCACCGACAGCCAGTACCGGGCCCGCGAGTCGCATGTCGCCCACCGCCGACCGCTTCCCGCCCTGCTGCGTGAATGGCGAGCCTTCGTCGAATCCCGCATATCCCCCTTTGGAGTCGAAGAATACGGACACGGCGTAGACGCGGCCGTCAGGGATACCGAGCTTGCTCGCGAGAGGTAGAATTGCTTCCCGGAGTCCACCGCTGATCATTACCAGATCGATATCGCTTCGACGGAATTCAGCCAGAGTCTCCTGGGCGCGCGTTGCGACACGTTCGACATAAACCTGTCCGAGCTCGTCCAATTCCCTCGACGTCGGTCTCACTACCCCCATCCTCTCACCGTAGACGGCCTCGATGGGAATCTGCCCAGCCATAGCGCTCGCCGTCAGCTGTGCACTCCACGCTTGCACTTCCGGTCCGCGAAGCGCTGCGAGCCAATCAATGCCTTCGACATCGCTGAGAGTGGAATCGACATCGAGCACGACCGATTTGAAGCGACTCACAGAATATTCCCAGGAGCCAGAATACCGAGCGGATCGAGCTCCCGTTTGACCGCGGTCATCATCGCTATCTGCAATGAATTCATTTGCAGCGGGAGCCATCTGCGCTTGAGTTTGCCGATCCCGTGTTCGGCTGCGACCGTCCCACCCAATTCCAAAACGTATTTCAGCGTTTGCTCGACGACTTCTTCTATGGTAGCCAGTTCTCGAGCATCCCGGGCGATGAAGTTTTGATGAGGGTGTCCGTTTCCGGCGTGTCCATAAATGACCGGCGCTTGTACGCTCCGATCAACGGCAAATGACCGGGCTACGCTGATCGCCTCGCCAAGCCGGCGATAAGGGACGGCCCAATCGGTACCAACCTTCCTGCCCCCAAAACGTTGATGTCGGGTGCCTCGCTCGTTCATCGTTGCCGGAATGCTGTGACGAATTCTGCGGGCTTCCCGCAGGCGCGTTTCACCATCGAACACGAGTGGCTCAAATTTGTTGGCGATCGAGTCAATCAGCTCGAGCCAGCTTGCGAGACTCGCGTCCAGATCGACGACTTCTTCCTCGACATACACCATAGCGTGCACGTCATCCGGTATGACCACACCGGATTCCCTGCTCCGTGCAATTACTAATGCCTGATCGTCGAAATACTCAATGCATCTCGGAGCAACGGAATCTGCCTCGCGACTGGCGACGACAAATTGCAATGCATCCGTCTCAGCTTCGAACAGCACAGCAAGCCCTATTACGTGCTCTGGCAGTGGAAGCAGGTCCAATTCCGCCTCAACTATCACTCCCAACGTACCTTCGCTTCCTATGAACCAGTCAATCGGGTCGTGCGCAAATGCATAACCAACCGTGTTCTTCTCGAGATCCGATCTGCGAAATTCCATTAACTCGCCACTCGCCATCACTACTTTCAATGCTCTAACGTGCCTTCGCGTCGCCCCATACTTGAACGTCCGCGCGCCGGAAGCATTGCAAGCTATGGCGCCACCTATCGTTGATTCCTCTTCACTTGTCGGATCGGGCGCAAAGAGCAGCCCCACTGCCGACGCGGCGCGCTTTACATCGGCGACTGTTGCCCCAGGCCCGGCGGTGACTGTGCGCCCTCTTGTATCAACCGCGGTGATCTGATTCAGTGAACGGAGCGAAAGCAACATTCCCTTGTCCGTGATTGACGCTCCAGTGGTGCTCGTTTGAGCACCGGCGCAAGTGACTGGTGTCCGATTCGCTCCAGCTTGTCGTATCAGCTCGATCACATCTTCGATCGACTCGGGTCTCGCCACTGCATCTGGAAGCATATGAAGGCCTGATGAATCGGCCTCATACGACTGACGAACTCCGACGTCTGTGGTGGTGGCGGCGCTCACGCCGGCTGGAAGCAGACTACGGCTGCTGACAAAACGTCCGGAAGATCCAGCAGGGATTTCCTGATCGTTTCACTTACATCACCGTCAACGGATACCGCTGCCAGTGCCTGCCCTCCTTGAGCGAGCCTGGCCTGGTGGTACTCAGCGATGTTAACTCCCGATTCGCCGAGAAGCGTTCCGACCCTTCCGATTACGCCGGGAACATCGTTATTAGTGAGAATCAGAAGTGTTTCTCGCGGTTGAACATCTACATGGAAGGCGCCAATCCGCGTCAAGCGCGGCGCTACGCCCGGTTGCGCAGTACCGGCAACGGCAAGCTCCTGCATACCGCCACCTAGTCGTACCTCGATACCGTACGGATTATCCTGCGTCGCGGTCTCGGTGGTGGACAATTCGATTCCCCGTGCTTCGGCAACCGCCCGCGCGTTAATGAGATTGAGTCGTTCCTGCTCGACGGTCGCTTCGAGTACTCCCCTCGCGGCGGCCGCAACCAAAGCACTGAGCGCGCCCGCCAACGCAGATCCTGCACGGACATCGATGCGCTGTATCGCACGGGCGCCCTGGGTGGCAAGAATCGCTCGCCCAACTGCGGCTGCTCTCCGCGTTAGCGTAAGCGCAGGTTCCACTTCGGCCCATTGGCCTCCCACGTCTGCGACATTGATCGACCGAGAAAGCTCCCCGTTAAGAAGCGCATCCCGCACCGCGACACACACGTCGACTGCAACATTTCGCTGAGCTTCAGTGGTCGACGCACCTATGTGAGGAGTGAGCAAAACATCAGCTTGTTTCCGCAATGGATGATCGGCTGCCAAAGGCTCTTTGCCATATGCATCGACTACCGCGCCAAATAATTGCTTACGCTCGAGTGCATCGACGAGCGCTTCTTCGTCAACGATTCCGCCGCGGGCCATGTTTACCACAATGGACCTTGGCGGAAGTTTGGCGAGCTCACGGCGCCCAATCATGCCCAAAGTCTCGTCGGTAAGCGGGGTATGGACGGTGAGCACGTTCGATTGCTCGATCACGGCATCGAGTGACCCTGCGTCTTCAACGCGAAGCGCATCAAAGCGTGATCGAGGAATGTAGGGATCATATGCGATGACATTCATTCCGAACGCCCTCGCCCTCACTGAGATTTCGCCACCTATGCGTCCAAGTCCCACAATTCCGAGCGTTCTTCCCTTGAGCTCCGAGCCGAGCAGCGCCGAGCGATCCCAGCGTCCAGCATGCATCGAGTCGTCCGCCCGCGTGAGATGTCTTAGCAGCGAAATCACTGTGCCAAAGAAAAGTTCTACGACGGCGTTGGTATTTCCGGCGGGAGCATTGATGACCGCGACTCCCAGAGCTGTAGCCGTCTCCAGCGCAATGTTGTCCACGCCGACACCAGCGCGGCCAACCACTTTTAATCGACGTCCCTTCTCGAGAACGTCGGCCGAGATGCGGGTGGCGCTGCGGCCTACGATTGCGTCGTAGTCCGCAATCCTGGCGAGAAGTTGTTCCTTGGGAAGCGTCGGCACTTCGTCGACCGTGAGCTCCGGCTCGGCCGAAAGGAGTGCGACACCCTCGGCATCGATCTCATCGGTGACAAGAACGCGATACGTCACAATTTCTGGGCTCAAATGGGCGGCAGGCTAAAGCTCAATATCGCTTGACCTTCCTTAGCGCCACAAGCGAGTAGCTCATTCTACCAGCCAGGTTTTCCATGTCGCCTCGTCCGCCCCAACCGTAAGTGAGTGGGCATTCCGAACGAGGGGCATTCGCAGCAGAAGTGGTTCATTCGACAAACGTTCGAGCCATCGATCGTCCGAAAGTTGCGCGTACCGTAACCCAAGTTCTTCATACCGCCGGGATTTTTTGTCGACGAGAGTCGTAACGCCAAACTTTTGTGCGAAACGCCGTAGTTCTCCGAGCGACGCGGGTCGCTCCATCAGGTCAACGAAATGAGTCTTGATTCTCCGTTCCGAGAAAAATCGCAGCGCCTTCCGCGTGTCGGCGCTTTTTCTTATTCCGAAGACCTGGATTTCCAAACGATCCCCCGGTGTCAGGCAAAATGTACCGGATCGATTCAATCAAACTCGAGGCTAACAGGTGAGACGTGAGATAATCTATTCGCCCGCATGGTGGATCCCGGGTGGCCATCTACAGACACTGTGGGGGAAATTTTTTCGACGTCAGTTCGTTCCCACTGTTCTCGAACGTTGGGATACTCCTGATGGTGATTTCCTCGAACTGCATCGGGTTGCGGCTGAACCGACAGCGCCGCGCCTGATCCTTCTCCACGGTTTGGAGGGATCGATTCGTTCCCATTACGCGCGGGCCTTGTTAACGGAGGCGAAGGCGAGGGGTTGGGGAGCCGATCTTCTTATTTTCCGATCGTGTGGGTCCGAACTCAATGCTACGCGTCGGTTTTATCACTCGGGCGAGACAGAAGACCTGTCGTTCGTGCTCGGACGCATATCCGCGGAATTTCCCGCCGCTTTGCTTGCATTGGTCGGAGTGTCGCTGGGTGGAAACGTGCTGCTGAAATATCTCGGCGAACGCGGATCCGACATCCCTCACAACCTCACCGCAGCAGCTGCGGTCTCGGTCCCCTTTGACCTCGCGCGCTCCTCCAAGCGTGTCAATCGTGGCTTCTCGAGGATCTATCAGCAGTTCTTTCTCAGATCCCTCCGAACAAAGGCAAAGGAAAAGGCAGGGCGGTTCCCAGACCTCGCGCCATTGGACGAAATTTCCCGGATTCGAACGCTGGAGGAATTCGACAACCTTATAACCGGACCGCTCCACGGATTTCTCGATGCACAGGACTATTACAGGCGCTCGAGTTCGCTGTCCTACCTGGGAACTATTAGGCTCAACACGCTACTATTGAGCGCAGCCGACGACCCAATGCTTCCGCCAGAAGTGCTCGACGAAGTCCGAGACATAGCGAAAGAGAACCCCGTATTACAGCTTGACTTCGTACAGCGCGGTGGGCACGCTGGCTTCGTGGGTGGCCCGCTGCCTTGGCGACCTTTTTATTATGCTGAATACCGAGTCGGTCAATTCCTTGCCGAGCAATTCAAGCGTGCTCGTGCGCGCGATACACAACCTGAATCTCGAGGAAAATGATATGCGCATGCTGCACGTTGTAGGAGCGCTCACGACGGTGCTTTCGATTACGGCCGCCGGCTGCAGCAGCAGTAACGTTCGACCGACGGCCGACTCCCGTTCCGCGGCTAATCCGCCGGCACCGGTAGCAGCTATTACACAGTCACAGGGGCTGCCGCCCGATGCAGCCGGAGCACTTTCTCGTCTGAGCAACTCACCACGTCATGGAGAATTCGTGACGATTCGGACGGGTGATGGCGACAGTCTGCGTGCCTGGGTTGTCTATCCCGAGAGAAGCACTAAAGCTCCAGTGGTCATTGTCGTACATGAGATCTATGGTTTGTCGTCATGGGTTCGAGCTGTTGCGGACCAACTCGCAGCCGACGGATTCATCGCGATCGCTCCAGACCTCCTGACGATGAAGAACCTTCCCGAGGGTCCTGATAGCGTCCTCGCTCCACTGGCCGTCTCAGCAATCCGAACGCTGGATGCTGCGTGGATTCAGAGACAGCTGGACGCCGTCGCCCAGTACGGAATGTCGCTCCCCTCGGCGGAGAAAAAGTACGGGATTGTAGGATTTTGCTGGGGAGGAGGCATCTCATTCGCTCATGCCGCTCACTCCCCATCACTCGGCGCTTCAGTTGTGTATTATGGCGTAACGCCACCCAAAAACGATCTTGCATCAGTCCGCGCGCCAGTGCTTGGATTATATGGAGGTGCCGATGCCCGCGTGGATGCCACGATACCAGCAGCCGATTCCGGTCTTCATGCACTGGGCCGTACGTACGAGCATTCCATTTTCCCTGGTGCAGGGCATGGATTTCTGCGCCAACAGACCGGAATGGATGGAGCAAACCTGGCGGCAACCCGAGCGGCGTGGCCAGCCACTGTCGCCTGGTTCAGAAAGTACCTCGGCAGCTGATCTAGCGGTAAGTCGCGATCGAACCGGTAGTCTTCGTGACGATGCTCCACGTATTGTTTCTGATCACTTTCATTGGCGGGCTCGTTCTCGCCGTCTTTGTCATGCTGCACGGCGTCGAGCACGCGCGTACACGTCGTCGCCGCTCTCGGCCACCGTCGCCGTGGGTCAACCTACCGGCAATTGCCGCCTTCGGAGTTGGATTTGGCGCAGCGGGATATCCACTTGCTTCACATTCCGGTATGTCCGCGTGGGGCGTTCTTGCTATTGCGACCGTCAGCGGCATTGTCGCAATCTCCGCCATGATTGTTCTTCTGGCAGGCTGGGCGCTGCGGGAGAAACGGTCCGGGTTACGCACCGACAGCGATGAAATTCAGGGCGTCTTTGCCGTAGTCACCAAGGAGATCGGAGCTGGCCAGACAGGAGAGATTTCGTACGATCATCTGGGCGAGCGATTCCGAGCGGCTGCACGCGCTGTCAGTGGTCAAGCGATACCGATGGCTGCCGAAGTCGTCATCGACAGAATCGAGAACGGCATCGCTTTCGTGGAGGAGTGGGCTGCGGTCGAGCAACGCCTCTAGCGAGAACGCGTCATAGGTCCGCGCACATAGAGCGTAAGCCAGTTCGGCCAATTCCCCGTTAGCTCAAAAAAATCATCGAAATAAACCAAGCCGTTTTGCTCGAGCTCGCTTATCATCTCAGTAAGCATTTCATCGGACGCCAAAGGACCAAGAACGACTAATCCTTCTTGCACCTGAAATTCATCGGGCGTCAAGTTGAACCGCTCGTCGAGGGCCACCCGCGATATGCCGCTTTTCTCATAAGCGTCCTGTCGTATAATGATTACGGAGCGATCGTGTGAAGCCTCGAGTGGCATTTACCTAGGTTCGATTAGAGACTAACTGACTTTCTATCTTTAATGTATGACGGGCAGCAGAAATTTCGAAGCTGAGTTCGATGTAATCGTCGTGGGTGCTGGGCACGCAGGCACCGAAGCCGCAAATGCTGCGGCTCGTGCGGGCGCTACGGTCGCCCTCATTACCAGCGCGCTCGAGACCATCGGTCAAATGTCCTGCAACCCTGCAATAGGCGGGATCGCTAAAGGAACTGTCGTGCGCGAGGTGGATGCCCTCGGTGGAATTATGGGAAAGGCGACCGATTTATCGATGGTGCAGTTCAGGATGCTGAATCGCAGTAAGGGACCCGCAGTGTGGGCACCACGCGCTCAATGTGACCGTGGACTCTACAAACGCTTAGTCCGCTCACTTCTCGAACAGCGAGACAATGTTCAAACAGTGCAGGGCACTGTCGCTCGGCTGCTGCTCTCGGCTAACGAACAGGAAGTATACGGGGTTGAAACTCTCGAAGGACGGCGTTTTGGAGCGAGAGCAGTCGTCATAACGACAGGGACATTCCTCCGTGGCAAGATCCACATCGGGACCGAGACCAGGCTTTCCGGCGGACGGGCAGGCGAGACTGCAACGACCCACCTCGCTGAACAACTTGAGCGCGCTGGGCTTTCGGTGGCCAGGTTCAAAACGGGAACTCCACCGCGTATCGACGGACGGTCCGTTGATTTTTCGTTACTTGAGATTCAGGAAAGTGAGATCGAGCAGTTTGATTACTCGTGGTCTCACTTCTGGCCGAGGAAGCGGCGTGATGGCTTGACCGTGCGGCACCCGGAACAGATGCCCTGCTGGATCACGTTCCTCGAAGCTCCGGGAAAAAAGATCATCAGCGACAACATCGCAAAGTCCGCGATGTATGGAGGGGCAATCTCATCCCGTGGGCCGAGGTATTGCCCCTCCGTGGAAGACAAGATTGTGAAATTCCCCCACGCCGAAAGACATCAGATCTTTTTGGAACCGGAAGGTCATGATACCGCGGAACTTTATGTAAATGGGCTGTCCACTTCGCTGCCTGCTTCCGTGCAGCTGGAAATACTGCGATCTATTTCCGGCCTTGCCAACGCAAGAATGACGCGGGCTGGCTACGCGATTGAATATGACTACTACCCACCCACACAACTCGATTCATCGCTCCAGGTAAGGGCAATACCGCACCTTTATTTTGCCGGCCAGATTAACGGTACCACAGGGTACGAGGAAGCAGCAGCACAGGGTGTCGTCGCGGGGCTCAACGCTGCGCTTAGATCTCAGAACAAAAATGCAACCAGGCTGGGGAGGGAGACATCGTACATTGGGGTGTTAATCGATGACCTCGTAACTCGGGGTGTCGATGAACCTTATCGACTTTTCACTTCGCGTTCGGAATTCAGACTGACAGTCAGGCAGGACAATTCATTGCGACGCCTTGCGCCAATTGGCCAGACGCTCGGTCTCTATTCTGAAGCGGAGGACAAAGCGATCACGACGCGGCTGCTCAACGAGCAGACTGCCATCCGCTTGGCGGAAAACACGAGCATTCGGCCGCATGAAGCAGCGCCAATTCTCTCAGCAGCAAAGAGCGCTGTCCTTTCGCAGCCGGTGAAAATTGTAGACCTCGCCCGACGGCAGGATGTCTCGCTCCGAGAACTCCTTTCGGTTGTTGGGCTGGGGAATAATCTGGATGAAGAGTCCGTGGTCACCGCTGATCTCGAGATCAAGTACGCGGGCTACTTCGAGCGCGAGCGTGTACAGGCTGAGCGAATGAAGCGCATGGGCGACTTCGCTCTTTCTAACGACCTGGAGTATGCTGAGATGCGATCCCTGTCCTTCGAAGCCAGGCAGAAGCTTTCGTCCCTCAGACCAGGATCATTGGCCCAGGCCTCGAGGATTCCTGGTGTAAGTCCAAGTGACCTTCAAAACCTGGTCATCGAAGTTGAGCATCGGCGACGGGTTGTTCCACGCTGATTTCGATACGCCCGGAGTTCCACTGGATCACGAGAACCGCGGCGGCAATGAACACGCCGCCAATAAGCACTGTGACTGTCAGTTCGTTGCCTAAAATCGTCACTCCTAAGATCGCAGTGAAAAATGGTTCAACGGTCGCAATTATAGCGGTCCGCACTGGACCCAGTACCGAGAGCCCTTTGATCAAAGCGGAGAACGCGATAACGGTCGACACCAGTGCCAGAATGAGAATGTTCGACCAAACTACGAGCCCGGAAGGGAAGTAAAGTTGCTTGCGGAACATCGCGGAGAGCACAAACGAAACTCCCGCGCCGAGTGCCACTAGAAACGCGCAGACGAGAGCGGGTACTCGCTGTTGGAAATGATTCAGCGAAGGGAGATACGCCGAATAAAGAATCGCCGATGCGAGGGCCAGTGTTACGCCAATCGGATTCAATTTCTCCGTCGTCCGCACACCAACGATCACGGTAACGCCGATCAGCGCGAGAGTGAGCGCGGAGATGCTCATCGGCGTCAGTCGTTCTGCTCCGCGGAGTGCTGCGAGCAGAGTCACCCACGCTGGGTACGTGTAAAAAAGGAAGGCAAGCGGTCCCACGGAGATGTACTGGAGCGCGTGCAGACTCAGATATGTTATCAGCGCTTGTCCGCACCCGCCGATTATGAAAAGGCTGACGAGCTTTTGTGTCGGAAGCTCTTTGAAGTGACGTGTACCAATTATGCCGAGGAGAACACCGCTCGCCGCTATGTACCTCCAAGCCATCGCGGTTATGAGCGGAACGCCGGTCCGTGTGATCAGAACGGTAAGCACTGAGATGGAGCCGAAGCTCAGCGCCGAAGCAATGATCAGGAGGGTTGCGCGACCAACCGATGGGTCTCGGGATTCCATCGCGGCAATGTAGCGTCGCTCCGCAAACGTTGCCATTTTTCCGAAGATTCTCAACGCATAACATTTATTCAGGATCCCGCCCTGACGTTGCCAACGGCGAACGAACAACAGGTACCTCTTTCTACGAGCTCCGAAGAAGAATTCAAGGACTTGGGGTTTGGGACTGAGGTTGCGAGAAGCGCACAGCAACGCCTCCTGAACAGAAACGGAAGCTTCAATGTCGTGCGTGAAGGGCTCGATCCGTTTTCCTCACTGAGTCTTTTTCACTGGCTGCTGGAGATTTCGTGGCCCCGATTTCTTGGATTTATCTGCGGCTCGTACATAGCAGTTAACGCGCTTTTCGCGGTAGCCTATCTTCTTTGCGGTCCAGATGCGCTTCAATCGAGCTCCGGAAGTTTTGCGGGTGAGCCGTTTTATAGAGCGTTTTTTTTCAGCGTCGATACCTTCGCGACGATTGGATACGGCAACATCGTTCCCATAGGCGTCGCTGCGAATTTCCTCGTTACGATCGAAGCGCTCATGAACATCCTGGGTATTGCGCTCGCAACTGGTGTCATCTTCAGCAGGTTTTCTCGACCGTCTGCGAGAATCCTTTACAGCCGTAACGCGATCATCGCGCCTTACCGAGGGAAGACTGCGCTTGAGTTCAGGATAGCGAATACGCGCAGTAGCCAGCTGATAGAGGTTCAGATTCAGGTAATTCTTACCAAGATCGAGCGCTCTGGAGGCACTACTATCCGCAAGTTCTATGATCTGAATCTGGAGCGACGTCGCGTCGTGTTCTTCGCGCTAAGTTGGACCGTGGTTCACCCGATCGATCCAACGAGCCCGATGTGGGGACTGGGACAGAAAGACCTGGTAGAGTCTGATGCCGAGATTCTGATTCTATTGACCGGGACCGATGAAACTCTCTCGCAGGTAGTTCATTCCCGGTCTTCGTACAAAGCAGACGAAATCGTATGGGGCGCGAAGTTCGCGAATATGTTCGTGAGAACAGAAGCGGACGGAATAATTGGGATGAACCTCACGCGGATCCACGAAATCAGCCAGCCGAGCGATTCTTGATCAGGTGTGCACGCTCTCGGAAATCGGGCGTCAACATAGTATGCACAACAACCTTAACTACCAAAAAAATGATTCTGCGAACTATAGCCTGTATCTGCGTATTTATGGCGCCTCTATCAACACATGCTCAAGACAGTATGGCGCCCTCATCGGTCACTATCGCGCAGATTGTCGCCGTTGGCCACAGCGAAGTAAAGGTTTCGCCGGATCGCGCCACCATCCAGGTAAGTGTGGAAACTCGAGGCACGACTGCGGGCGCCGCTGCTGCTGAGAACGCCACGAAGCAGCAATCGGTCTTGACAGCACTTAAATCCCTTGGATTGTCGAACGATCAGCTCTCCACGGTGAATTACACCGTTTATCCCGAGCAGCGCTATGAGCAGGGAAAAGCACCAGAGGTGGTAGCATACACCGTTACGAACACCATCCTTGCTGACGTTCGCAGACTTGACCAAGTCGGCCCTGTTATCGATGCTGCTCTGGCGCACGGAGCAAACATGATCACTTCTCTCCAGTTCTACGCGTCGAATGTTGAAGCAGCTCGGCGAACTGCCATAGCTTCCGCCGTTGAGAAAGCTCGGAGCGATGCCGACGCTGCTGCCCGCGCAGCTCATGGAGTCTTGGGTTTACCGTTGGAGATCAACGTCAGTCCGTACTCGCCCCCTCCGCCGAGACCGCTAATGATGGCCGCTGGCGTCGCTAGAGCTAGCCAAATGGAAACCCCGATCAACCCTGGCCAAGAAACGCTGTCCGTCGATGTAAGCACTCGCTGGCGCTTCGTTCCCAGCCAATAGCGCGTGTTTCCACGTGGAACAACACTGATAGAGTTCCACGTGGAAACCGCGGCAAACGCCGTATAAATTGAGCGCCTAACCCTTAGTCGGTGTTTCGTGGCGCGGATTATCGCAATTGCAAATCAGAAGGGCGGAGTAGGAAAAACCACCACAGCAGTAAACCTTGCCGCCAGTCTTGCAGCTGCAGAGCAACGAACTTTGCTCATCGATGCGGACCCTCAAGGCAATGCCACAAGCGGTGTCGGCCTCGAGAAGGAAAGCGTACCGCTAACCCTTTATGACGTCCTCGTCGGGAATTCAGACGTCGGCTCCGCGCGTCAATCCGCAATACAGTTCGAAAAGCTCGATGTGATTGGAGCCACACCGGATTTGGCCGCGGCCGAAGTAGAACTTATAGACAAGAGTGATCGCGAGCACGTCATGCGACAGTCGATAGAATCCCTTCGGGCTGAGTATGCCTATATCATCATCGACTGCCCACCCTCGCTCGGGTTGATCACGATCAACATGCTGGCGGCAGCTGATGCGCTTCTTATTCCGGTTCAGTGCGAGTACTACGCACTCGAAGGCTTGTCCCAACTCCTCAACACTGTTCACCGCGTTCAGCACAGCGCAAACGAAAAACTCGCAATCGACGGCGTGCTGTTGACGATGTACGATTCGCGGCTAAACCTCTCTCGCCAAGTTGCGGATGATGCGCGCGAATACTTCGGTCCGAAAGTATTCAACAGCGTTGTCCCAAGGAACGTGCGCCTTGCAGAGGCCCCAAGTTTTGGAAAGCCGATCATCCTTTATGACATCGCCTCAGTCGGAGCACAGGCCTACATGAATGTCGCGAAGGAACTAATCGAGAGGACGGACCGGGGGGAGGAAAACGGTGCCAGCTGAAAAGACACCACGACGCCTGGGCAAGGGGCTCGAAGCCCTCTTGGGGGCTGCCGGCGGGCTCGCGTCGAGCGATGAAGGCGCTCTGAAATCCATCCCTATAGCACAAATCATTCGAAACCCGTTTCAGCCACGCGCTGAATTCAACAGCGCGGATCTGCAGGAGCTCCAGGACAGTCTGGAGGCAAATGGGCTGCTCCAGCCAATAACTGTTCGCCGGAATCCCGGCAAGAATGGGTTCGAATTGATCGCTGGCGAACGACGCCTGCGCGCAGCAAAAACGCTCGGCTGGAAGGAGATCCCCGCAATCATAAAGGAAATCGACGACAGGACCCTCCTTACTCTCGCGCTCGTCGAAAATCTTCAGCGAACCGATCTTAACCCAATAGAAGAAGGAGAAGGCTATTCACGCTTATCCCGTGATTTCGGCCTTACACAACAGCAGATCGCTGAAACGGTTGGAAAGGATCGGACGACAATCGCCAACATGCTTCGCGTTCTTCAGCTCCCGGAGGAAGTCAGGATCCTGCTCCAGGAAGGGAAATTGGCGATGGGCCACGCAAAGGTGCTGCTTGGCCTCGACGATCCGGGAAAAATCACAGCAATGGCAAGAGATATCGTTCGAGCAGGCCTCACGGTCCGAGATCTCGAACGGAGAGTCCGCCACCCAGATATAGCTGGCGGGAAGAAAAGGACGGGGCGCCCTCGCGCAGAGGACCGTCGATCTCCGGAAGTCAAAGAGATCCAGAACCGACTCCGTCGGTTCTTACAGACCGACGTCAGCCTAGACGTGACTGCAAATGATCGAGGGACATTTACAGTTCATTTTTACTCCCCTGACGACTTGGAGCGGTTGCTTAACCTGATGGGAGTTCCTGATTAATCAACACCGTTTTCCCCAACCAGCTAACTCCTTTCATGTCAACGAGTTACATAATTCGGAGGCTGTGGGTGTGAGGCTTTCTCCACGTGGTATCCTGCTCTCGTGAGCGTACCATTGGAAGTGCTCACCTCCTACGCCGACGATCTGCTCCACAACAGCGATACGCCCGACTACCCCAATGCCCTTAACGGGCTTCAGCTCCAGAATGCTTCTCCAATTCGCAGTGTCTCTGGCGCTGTTGATTTCTCCCTACGCTCCATCGACGGCGCAATCGCGAATGGATCAAATCTTCTAATCACTCACCATGGGATGTTCTGGAATGGACTCCAGCGGATCACGCAATCTGCCTATCAAAAACTGAAGAGATTGATCGAGGCAGATGTTGCGGTATACGCGTCGCATCTACCTCTCGACCGGCATCCCATTCTCGGAAACAACGCACTCCTGGCAAAGGCTCTCGATCTTGAGCCAACCGGTCAGTTCGCGCGGTTTGCAGAATTGTTCATCGGTCTTAAAGGCGAATGCGACGTCGAGACCGAGAAGCTCGTTGCACGTGCCAAAAAATTCTCCAGGGCTTACGGCGGTGAGATACGCGCACCATCGATTGCTCGAGGTCACCGTACTCGGCAGTGGGCAATCTGCACGGGTGCCGGCGCGTCTTCCGCCACGGTAAGAGAGGCGGCGAACGCCGGTATCGATACGCTAATAGTTGGCGAGGGACCTCACCACACTGCTGTGGAAGCGGAGGAAAACGGGCTCGTGATCATTTATGCAGGACACTATGCAACTGAAACATTGGGAGTCTCGGCGCTTGCTCAGCATCTGGGAGAACGATTTGGACTCCCATGGCATTTTGTGAGCGCGCCAACTGGCCTTTGACTAAACCGCGAATTCATTCAGGTTCTTCGCAGTCTGTGTTCGCGCTCGTCCAAGCCAAACGCCACAATCCCGGCGCGTTCTTTTCAATAAGGCCCAACTGAACCCCCTCGTCCGATTCGACGCCAATCACGATTGCCGGGCGTTTCGTCGTTCCAACTTCAACGACGGCGAGAACCTCGGTCGCCTGGATTGTTTCCTCCGCGCCAGCTACTCGGCTATAGTAGCCAATGCGAAATGGCTCCCTAGTGCCGGCAGCACGTTCACCGACAAGAAAAAGGTGCTCTATGCGTGGACTTGCTTCCTCATTTAGAGCTCGCACAACGTCTGCAATCACTGCCTGCGTAGAATCCAACTTGAATGTGTAAGCCGAGCGGATTCGGAAAGGCAGTTTGCTAAATGTCGGGTCAGATGAGACCGGCAACGTCGCCGCACTCTTGGTGAGCGAAGCTGCAAGTGCCGCGGAATCCGAGCTTGACAGAGATTCGATCGAATCAAGTGCAAGCGCACGGACATCGCCGTGTACAAATCCCACTCGCCAACCAGAGCTTCCAGACGTGAGCCGCGCGATAGGCCACGAGATGCATTCTGATTGACTGCGGGGGCTCGTTGCGAGCAAGACAGCCGTTGAAGATCCGACCGAACCGCCCCGACCGAAAAGGTCGAACACGCGGCCACGTAAGTCAGGCGCGGTCGAAAGAGAATCCAGGGTGCTGTCTGTTGCTTCTGGTAACACGACAGCCGCAGAATCAGTGGCGTCGCCTATGGAGAGAAGCATCACCGGGCCTGCCGCCCCGTCCCAATTCGTGTTACTCGCCGGAGCTTGAGGGAAGACAGGCGGTAGCGACTTTCGAGACGATTCACTCCGCTGATCATTCCTGTCCCTGCAATCGGACAAAACAAACAGGCACATGAGTATGGCGACGAGGCTGCACGCACGGGCTGTCATCCAGATAATCTCGCCGCGCTGCCCTCCAGCGTCGAGTGCGTCCATTCGTGCTACGTCAAGCTACGTATTTGAGAGACTCTGCTAACACCGTTACAGTTCCTCACAAGCTTCAATACAGGAAGACATGGAATCAGTCGCCAAGCTTGGGAACGATGTGTTGATGACTAATCCCGAAGGGCTCTCGAGCGGGGATATGAATCCGCCCACTGCGCCCGCCCGTGAGCGATTTGGGTGGGCACTGTACGACTTCGCCAACACTGTCTTCTCGATGAACATTGCAACGCTCTATTTCTCAGCATGGCTTGTCGGAGACTTGGGACATTCGAATACTCTCTATGCGACAGTCAACGGTATAGCATCTGCCCTGGTCGTTGTTTCAATCCCGCTTTTTGGCGCGATCTCAGACGCAACACAGAAACGAAAACCTTGGGTCGTTTCGTTCACTCTCATCGCGTGCACGTGTACGGTGTTGATCGGAATCTTCGGCCAGAGCGGATTGCCGCTTGTTGGTGAAGGAATCCAAACACAATCGCTGGAAACGCCTTTACACACGGAATCCACGATTGCGCTGCTTGGAGTTCTGACTGCGTTTACAATCGCGAACTACGCATACCAAGGGGCGCAGCCGTTTTACAACGCGATGCTGCCAGAGCTCGTTCCTGTCGACCGCAGAGGACGATTGTCGGGAATGGGTGCGGCGTTTGGCTACGCCGGCTCGATCACCGGCGTGTTGTTGACGTTTCCTTTTTTCACTGGCGCCTTGCCACTGCTTGGAGCCCTGCCCGATCGAGTGGTGGGATTCCTACGACACACAGTTCCGTTTACAGAGCATGGCGGGCGCGTATCCACATTTGTACCGACTGCCCTTCTCTTTCTTCTTTTTTCTCTGCCGCTGTTTTTCTTTTGCCGCGATCATAATGCGATCCGCGGAAAGCGAGCAATTCCGTGGCGTCAGGCATTCCGCGATGTCAGGCAAACACTCGAGGAGTCAAAGAAATATCCGGGAACGATGAGATTCATCCTCACATCCTTCCTCTACCAGGATGCGATGGGCACAATCATCAGCAACATGGCACTGTACGCAATTTTTGCCATGGGATTCCGGAAAGGTGCTGAGGCAACACTGTTCGTGATTCTCACCATTCCTGCTGTTCTCGGCAGCTATGGAATCGGAAGGCTCGCCGATCGTTTCGGACCAAAACGCACGCTGTCCTGGGTTTTGGCTGCCTGGGTTGTCCTGCTGGCTGCGATGATCATAGTCCCGACGAAGAGCGCGTTCTGGATTGTCGGAGCATGCATCGGACTCATCTACGGTGGGGTTTCGACAGCTGAACGCCCTCTGCTACTAAGCCTTGTGCCCGACGTAGAGGCCGGCCGCTTTTTCAGTCTCATGGTTTTGTCTTCACGCGCTGCTGCCGTGGTCGGTCCATTTATATGGGCGTTCGCCGTCGACGCGCTGACTCCCTCGATGGGGACTGGCTTCGCGTACAGGGCAGGCGTAGTGACAGTCGCCATAGGCATGAGCCTCGCACTTTTGATGCTGCGCGGTGTGCCCGACACCTTCGCGAAGCAAACGGGAACACGATGATCTACTCGCTACTAAGGTGGATCGCAGGAATCGCGCTGCACTGGTTCTACAGCGAAATCCGCGTCGTGGGCAAAGAGCATATCCCGTCGGATGGTCCGTTGCTCATAGCGGTAAATCACTGGAACGCGCTTGTAGATAGTCTGATCGTAGGGTGGTTAGTTCCGCGACGGATCACTATGACTGCGAAAGCAACGCTCGTAGACAACGCTGCAATCGCAATCCTTTTCAGAATGCTGAACGTCGTGCCACTTCGTCGAGTGAGCGACGAAGTGGACAAACCAAAACCGTTGGATAAGGCTCGAAATGCCGGCGCCTTTGCCGAGATCATCCGGGTTCTGCGCAGTAGCGGAACGGTGCTGATCTTTCCTGAGGGCAAGAGCCATAACGAAATGCGCGTCGAGCCTCTCAAGTCCGGGCTTGCGCGAGTTGCACTCAAGATGAGAGAGGAGAATCCGAGTTCGGATCTCAAGATTCTCCCGATTGGGCTCGTATTCGAAAACAAGAGCGCGCCCGGTACCGGTGTTGATGTTCACATCGGCGCTCCCATCGAGCTGAGAGAGTTGCCGGAGGTCGACTGCTTAACGCTCACTACGGAGATTGCGAACCGCTTGCGTGCTGCTTCAGAGGCAGCACCGCCCATCATCCAAGCGGCACAAACGAAGTTTAGAGAGGGAGTGATCGCGGAGGTCTTTATCTCCATCTCAGCGTGGTGGGGGAAACTCACCCACCGGTTACCGATTCAAGCCGCGAGACGCATCGCAATCAAACGAAGCATTGCCGCGGACGAGCCTGCAACTCTGACGATCATGCTCGGAGTTGGGTTTACCATTATCTCCTACATCATTCAGCTCACAGTGGTCGGCGTGATCACGCGTTCTTTCCTCGTCGAGTGCCTTTATCTACTGAGCGTTCTCAACGGCGCGTACTGGGCAGCATTTCAGAACCATCGCTCCGACTTATCTCGCTAGAGTTTGGTTTCGAGCCAGTTCTTCCCGACCCCGAGATCCACAACGAGTGGCACGGATAACTCCGCGGCGTGCTCCATCTCGTACTTCACAACCTCGCTCACCTGATCCAGCTCACCAGGAAGAGCCTCGAAGACAAGCTCATCATGCACCTGGAGTAGCATCTTGCTCTCGAGTTGGCGGGTTTTGAGCGCGTCGTTGATCCTTATCATCGCAATTTTGATCAGATCAGCCGCAGAACCCTGGATTGGAGAGTTCGCAGCGGTACGCTCGCCAAATGCCCGAATGTTGAAGTTTCGCTCACGTAGCTCAGGAATGTACCGTCGCCTACCAAAAATCGTCTGCACGTATCCATGTTCGCGCGCAAAGGCGACCATTGAATCGAGATAGTTCCTTACTCCCTGGAAACGTGCGAAATACCGGCTAATGAACTCTTTTGCTTCCGCGTGTTCAATTCCGAGCTGTCGCGAGAGCGCGTGCGGGCCCTGTCCATAGATCGTGGCGAAATTGATCGTCTTAGCGCGAGCTCGCATCACACTCGTTACTTCCGACACCGGAACATCAAATATCAGAGCGGCGGTTTGCTTGTGGATGTCACCGCCTGCCTGAAAGGCTTCCACAAACGCTGGATCGAGTGACAGGTGAGCGAGCAGTCGAAGCTCGATCTGAGAGTAATCGGCCGCGAGCAGAGTCCATCCGCGCCGAGGAATGAATCCGCGCCTGATATCACGTCCGAGTTCCCGGCGAATTGGAATATTCTGGAGGTTAGGATCACTCGAAGAAAGTCTTCCAGTACTTGCCACAGTCTGATTGAACGAAGTGTGCAACCGTCCTGTGGCTGGATTCACCAATCGCGGTAATGCATCCAAATAGGTGTTCTCGAGTTTGGATAACTCCCGGTATTCCATAAGCAGATTGGGCAACTCATGGCCTTCGTCGGCAAGCTCCTTGAGCACACTTGCATCGGTGGACGGACCTGTGCTCGTCTTCTTGAGAACGGGAAGATTCAATTTACCAAACAGTATTTCTCTAAGCTGCAGGTTGGAGTTGATGTTGAATGCACCGCCTGCTACTTCATAAATCTGCTTTTCGACAGCTTCGCGCTCGCCTTGAAAGCGTTGCTTCAGCGATGCAAACCATGGCAGATCGATCGTTATCCCCGTCCATTCCATCTCGGCGAGTACATCCACAAGGGGAATTTCAACTCCGTCGAAAAGCCGCGTGAGCTCGTGAGATTCGAGCTGTGGCTCGAAGATCATTCGAAGGCGCAGGGCCATATCCGCGTCTTCACAGGAATAGTCACGAGCCGCTTCAATCGGACACTCGTCAAAGGGGATTGCCGTCTTCCCTTTTCCGCAGAGATCCGTGTACGACGTCATCGTGTGGTCGAGGAATTCCAACGCCAGTACGTCGAGACCGTGTGATCGCCGACCCGGATCAAGAACGTAGCTCGCAATCATCGTATCGAAATCGAGTCCGGCGAGATTTACACCGGCACAACGCAGTACGAGCTTATCGTACTTTGCATTCTGGGCCGTTTTTCTTATCGAGGGATCCTCGAGCAGGCTCTTCAAGGGCTCCATCTCGGCCGAGTTGAGAGGGGGAAGATTTTTTACGCTGACGTTCCTGCTTACGCGAAGCAGCCTCGCTGCTATCGCCGGCGATTCAGTACTGCTCTTTTTCCTCGGCGTTTCATCCGGGATGACCTCATCTCCTCCACGAATGAGGCCGCGCTCCTCCGGTGCGTCCGTAGCGGATCGATCGCCTGATGCATCGACAAGGAGCTCACCCTGACCTGGACGGTATGGCTTGTGTTGAAGCGGGAAGTAATACGCCTCTCCCTCAGCGACAGCTATCGAGAGCGAGACAAGAGAAGAGCGCAATGCACCGACAAATTGCGGATTCTCCCTGTTTATCAACGTCTCGGTGTCTAACGCAATGGTTCCGGATTCACGCGCACGTGTGATCGCGGTCTGTAGTCCTTCGAGCGAGTCGACGGTAACGTAGCTGACCTTTTTCCGCGGCTTCTGCTGTTCGGCTGGAGCCTGAGTGGCGATATCCTTTGCAAGAGAGTGGAACTCGAGCTCAATGAACAGATCCCGGAGACGTTCGTGCTGGGGCTCCTTGAGGCTGAGAGATTCCAGATCAAGAACGACAGGTAAATCGTCTCGAATAGTGACTAATTCTTTGGACAGGCGCGCATTCTCGGCGTGCTCGAAAAGGGCTTCCCTCGGACGTTTCTTGGTAATCTCGCCAGCGTGTTCAAGTATCGATTCAAGGTGTCCGTACTGCCTAACGAGCTCGGTAGCAGTCTTGTCCCCGATACCGCGCACTCCAGGCACGTTGTCCGATGAGTCTCCGACCAGTGCCAAATAATCGGTCACGAACTCTGGGGCGATTCCCAATCGTTCGTCGGCATTTTCCACCCCGACCCAATGTTCTTCGACGTTTGCTGGTCCGCCGCGTCCGGGATTGAGCAGCCAGACGCCGGGTCTGACAAGCTGCTGGAAATCCTTGTCTCCGGAAACCACGACGACATTTACATCAGCTTGGACACTTTTTGCGACTAGCGTTCCGATCACATCATCGGCTTCATAGCCGGGGAGGGTAATTATCGGAATTCGATAAGCCTCCAGCATTTCACAAATGCGGTCCATCCCCCTATCGAAATCCGACTGTAGTTCTTCCGTCAGCTTTTCACGGGTCGCTTTGTATGCAGGATAACGTTCGTGACGGAAAGAAAGCCCGGAATCGTGCACCCATCCCAGATAATCCGGCTGGTGTTTGGTAAGCAAACGCTGAAGGAAGTTTGCAATACCCCAACTTGCTGATGTGTTTTCGCCTTTGCTTGTAGTTAGCGGCCGTGAGATCAGGGCAAAGAAAGCCCGGTAAATGAGAGCATAACCATCTACCAGAAAGAGGCGGGGGCTTTCGGGGAGTTTCATCAAGTCAATATAAAACGCCCTCGTACTCAGTAAGCACGAGGGCAGCGTTTGCTCCCGATGGCGCCCTCGGTTTGACTAACGCTGACGCCGAGCAACCGCAGAGAGAAACTCGGTTTCGCTTGGGCGAGTCAGTTTCCAGCGACCTGCGTCTTCGTAAAACACGAGCTGGATATTGTACTGACGGTATTGCCAGATCTGCAGGCGAGCGGTCGAACTCGTTTGAGTCGGCGAGATCATTTGATTCACGTTTCGCTCGAAAACCTGGTCAGGCTCGCCCAGTCC
>DASQPS010000442.1:0-2309 GCA_035643845.1 Gemmatimonadaceae bacterium
GAGGAGTTTCCCTTTCTCGAGACCTTCGCGCCACGGCTCGAGGGGAACCCACTCCCCGCGATCCCATACGATCACACCGCCCGCGCCGTAGTTGCCGGTCGGAATATTTCCCTCGAAGTCGCCGTACTCGATTGGGTGATCCTCGACTTTCACGGCGAGGCGTTTGTCGGCCATATCGTACGACGGGCCTTTCGGGACTGCCCAGGACCTGAGCACTCCATCCATCTCCAGCCTTAAATCGAAATGGAGATTTCGCGCGGCGTGCTTATGGACGACGAAGAGGTTGCTGGGCGAGCCCGATCCCGAGCCCATCGGCTCAGGTGTACGGTCCGGCGACCGCTTCGCGCGGTAGGTGGCGAGATTATCGGCTGGTGACGCCGAGTTTGCTCTTGCGTCCATCGGGGACATGGTTAAGGATACGGTGGCGAGAGTTTTCCACGCAAGAAATATTTGTGATGGATCGGACCTCTGCCGCTGACGACAACGACAACCCCTTCAATCCACGGTCATGCCCGCACGCTCAATCGGCACCGCCACGATCTCATTCGGACTCGTTTCCGTACCCGTCAACATCTACTCGTCATCAGAATCCAAGACGAGCGTGTCGTTCAACATGCTACACAAGAAGTGCGGGTCGAGGCTGAAGCAGCAGTACCTCTGCTCCAAGGACGGCGACGTCGTCTCGCGTGAGGAGACCGTCAAGGGATATGAATTCGCGAAGGATCAGTACGTCATTCTGACGGCAGAGGAGCTCAAGGCGCTCGAAGAAAAGGCGACGAGTACGATCGACGTCGTCGAATTCGTTCCGCTTGCGGGCGTCGACCGGGAATACCTCGAGAAGGTCTACTATCTCGGTCCCGACAAGGGCGGAGATCGCGCTTATCGGCTGCTTGCGGCGGCTCTCAAGGAGAGCGGTAAGGCAGCACTCGGACAGTACGCCGCGCGTGGCCAGCAGCATCTCGTATTGCTGCGCCCACTCAACGGAGTGCTCGTCATGGAGCAGCTCCACTACGCCGACGAGCTACGTCCGACCACCGAAGTGACCATCCCCGCCGGCGAAGTGAAAGACGCCGAGCTCAAGCTGGCGATGCAGCTGATCGATCAAACGTCGAACGACGAGTTCCAGCCGGCCAAGTACAAGGACACCGTGCGCGAGCGGATGCTCGAAACCATCCAGAGAAAGATCGAAGGCCAGGACATCACTTCCGACGTTGCGCCAGGCTCCGACACCAAGATGATCGACCTCATGGAAGCGCTGAAGGCCAGTCTCGCGAAAGAGAAGCCGAAGCGGTCCGAATCAAAACGCATGGTCTCATGAAGCTGCTCGCTGGAACGAGCGGCTATGCGTTCAAGGAGTGGAAGGGCGCGTTCTACCCGAAGGAGCTGAAAGACGACGGAATGCTCGGCTACTACGCGAGCAAGTTTCCGACGGTCGAGATCAACAACACGTTTTACAGATTGCCGAAGCAGAACGTTCTCCTCGACTGGGCGGCGCAGGTGCCGGAGACGTTCACCTTCGCGCTCAAGGCGAGCCAGCGCATCACGCACCACGCTCGCCTCAAGGAAGAAGCGGCGGACACCGTCGATTTTCTTCTCAAGAACACGTCGGTGCTCGCCGATCGCCTCGGTCCGATCCTCTTCCAGCTTCCGCCCAATCTCAAGAAAGACACGAATCGCTTTCGCGGATTCCTCGGCCTTCTTCCGCCGAATGGTCGCTACGTTTTCGAATTCCGCCACGAGAGCTGGTTCGATGAAGAAATCTTCGCCGCGATGCGGGACCGCGACGTGGCGATGTGCATCTCGGAGCAGGATGATTTCAAATGCCCGGTAGTGTGCACCGCGTCATGGGGATATCTACGCCTGCACAAACTCGATTATGATGAACCTGCCCTCATCGAGTGGGCGAAGTGTGTGAAGAGCCAGAGCTGGAACGAGGCGTATGTGTTCTTCAAGCACGACGAGGGCGAGGGATCTGGTCCGCCCGCGGTAGCGACCTTCGTCGCTCACGCCGCGCCCTAGCATCCGTCGCCGGGCTCCTGAAGTCTGGCTACCGTGCCCAGATTCCGGGAGCCCTGCGCGATGAAGCGCTGCCTGCTCTACTGATGCGCCAAATCTTCCGACTCGCTCCGATTCTGGGATTGTCGCTCGCGGTCGCCTGTGCGCATCTGCCGAGCGGGAATACTGGAATCCCGCTACGAGTCATGACCTACAACATCCGCTCTGGAAACGGCGATCTCTCCGGAACGGTGCAGGCGATCCGCGGGGCCGGGCCCGATGTCGTCGGGCTGCAGGAAGTCGACGTCCATTGG
>DASQPS010000443.1:0-4404 GCA_035643845.1 Gemmatimonadaceae bacterium
CGCCGGCCAGAGCGATCTCGAGTTTTCCTGACGCGGGGCCGAGCGTGCGTCGAGCGAAAACTCCCGCCGACCCACGCTTTCCCGAGATGATCGTGCGGCGAATTGCAACGTCGAGAGCTCCTGCCGTCATGCCGCGCCACCCCGGAATTCGCAGTACACTCCAGGCAGACGACGTTCTTCCCCAGCCGTGATTGTCCGAGCCGGATACAACTGCGAGTCCCAGCCTCGCCGCGAGCGCGTTGATGGAAGCTCTTTCGTTGGCTGTTTGCGCCATTCCGCGCGGTGACCCGTCAGCTCCCTCGACCGCGGCGACGCGAACGGCGCCTGTAAGCTCGTCGGAAGGCACGCGAGCGAGGTTGCCAGGCATGGAGAGAATCAGGATCGCAGGTACGGGGCCGCCGTCAGCTTCCACCGCTGCTCGCTGCCAATCAGGCGAAGTGATTTTCATCCGGCGCGGGTCGACACCAATCAGGATCGGATGCTCGCCGACATCGTGCAGCTCGACCCCCGGCAGTAGCATAGTCCCTTGTCCGGCCGTCGGCGGATTCTTTACCTCGCCATCGAGTGCACCGTCGAACGTGCGATGATCGGTGATGTACGCGACATCGAACCCGGCGCTTCGATGCCATTCACGATTGTGCTCGGAATCAAAACCTGCCCGCCCGTCGTGCGACGCCGACGTATGGCTGTGAAAATCGACCGCGACCAGGTCGGGGTCGGCGAGCGAAAGCGATGCCATCGGACGCGGAGCCAGGAGCATTACTCCTACCAGCGCTACTGTTCCGCCGACAAAAAGAAAAACTGATCGCAAGAACCCGACAAACCTGAACCCGCGACCGCCGTTCGTGATTTTGAGTGCAGTCGCGCCAAAAAATACAATCGTGCACAGCGCGAACGTCGCCCAGTACTGCGATGGCGTGAGGAGCGTGAGAGCGTCGAGTACGTTCGAGATCGGTGCGACGAGGACATACCAGAAGGGAGTCGAAAGGACCGCGGGAACCGCGGCGCGCGGGCGCGCGATATCGACGAGGGGCGACAACGAAAAAGCCGCCGTCACGGATACTGCGAGCGTGATCAACAGCGGCCATCGATACCGAGAGATCCTGCGTATTCGCGCGACTCTCACTTGCCTCACCGGAAGAGGAATGTGCCGGACGTTCAATACTCTAGACGAGCGACCTGTCGCTATGATGACACCGAAGCTGCCGCGGCGCGCGGGAACGTTACAACTACCTTCGTCCCACATCCAGTCTCGGATGTCAGAGAGATCTGCGCACCGTGCTCGCGAGCAATCCAGCTTGCGATCGATAGGCCGAGTCCAGCGCCGTCGGTCCTGCTTCGTGCAGTCTCACCGCGAAAGAACCTTTGAAACACACGCGAGACTTCGTCCTTTCTGATTCCAATGCCGGTGTCTTCAATTCCGAACGTGGGAACGCCGTCCTTCATCGAGACCTTGACGTGAACCTCGCCACCGCGATCCGTGAATTTGACGGCGTTGTCGAGGAGAATCATGATGAGTTGACGAATGAGCGTCGGATCGCCGACGATCGGAGCTTCCTCAAATTCGTCGACCAGCACCTCGACGCCTTTCTGATGCGCCACCACGCGAGCATCCCCAGCCGCGTCGACGGCAATGTCGTCCAGAAAAAATCGCTGGCGCTCGATCTGTCGCTCGCCTGAATCCGCGCGCGCGAGAACCAAAAGGCTGTCCACTATGCCCCCGAGGCGCCGGGCTTCTGATTCTACGCTGCTCAGTGCTGAGACATAATCCCCGGTCTCCCTCGGCTGCTGAAGCGCGACCTCGGTTCGCGTTCGCAGTACGGTGATCGGCGTTCTCAGCTCGTGCGCGGCGTCGGCCATGAACCGGCGCATGAAAAGAATCGATCGCTCAATCGGCGCAGTGGATTTCCGAACCAGTAGGAAACCCCCGGCGGCAACGAGCACCAGCGCAGCGAGTGCGGCGCCAGCAAACGCTGCGATGAGGTCCGCATATCTGTCTTCGAGCTCGACTTGGTCCGCAACTGCCACCGCTACGAGCTGTCGACCCGACGGAAGCGTGAACCTTAGCGCATGCAGCCGCAGCGAGATGTCCTTTGGCATGTCTCGCTGAACAGTGAGCTGTCCGGCAGTCGCTGCTTGTTTCGCGGCATTTCGAATCCACTCGCTCGCGGTGTCGGGTTTGACGGGATTCCCGCGGGTGTCGAGCAAATAGAGCACACGGTCGGGGATGTCGAGCTCGTCGACGGCATCCAGAACGCGTCCGCCTCCACCGCCTTTCTCTACGTCCCTGATGCGGGCCGCGCGCGCGAGCTCCTCCGTCGCGTCATGAACCGAGTCATCGAGCTGTTGCGAGAGTTGGTAACGAATGACGCCGAAAAGTCCGGCGCCGAGGAGGAGGATGATGAGCCCGAAAGTCGCGACGTACCAGATCGTCAGGCGGAGTCTCAGCCTGACGAGCCGCTGCAGGTCCGCGCGTGACGGGTTTGTCTCAGTCACCAAGACGGTATCCTGCGCCTCTTACCGTCTGGATCAGTTTGGTTGGGAAGTCGTCGTCGATCTTGCGGCGGAGTCGTCGCACAAGAACTTCGAGAACGTTGGTGAATGGATCGTGGTTCTCGTCCCACACGTGAGCAGTGATCGCGGCCCGGTCGACGACCTGACCTTTGTGGAGCACGAAGAACTCGAGCAAGGAAAACTCCTTCGCCGTGAGCTCGATCGACTTGCCGGAACGCCTCACCCTCTGCGCTTCCAGATCCACTTCGAGATCTGAAATGCGAAGCGTTTCAGGCAGAGGTGCCCCGCGCCTGCGGCCAAGCGCCCGAACGCGGGCAAGAAGTTCGCGAAACGCGAAGGGCTTGGTGAGATAATCGTCGGCGCCGACCTCCAGCCCTGCAACGCGATCGTCCACCGCATCCCGTGCCGTGAGCATCAGAATCGGCGTTACGACTTCTCGCGTCCGAAGCTCGCGACACAGATCGAAACCGCTGCCGCCGGGCAGCATCACATCCAGCACGATGACATCGAAGCTGCCAAGAAGTGCCTTCATCTTGCCGTCGGCGTAATTCGCGACGGTCACGACCTGCACGCCCTGCTCTGCGAATCCGGTTTTGATTATCGCTGCCAGGCCGGGGTCGTCTTCGACAAGTAATACTCTCATGAGCGCCAATTTACACTTCTTGAGGCTGTGCGGGTCCCGCAGTTCCAGAGAAGGGCCGTGTAATCATAATGACAGCTTCCTAGGGTATCCTTCAGCCGTCAACCGCAGACAAACTTTCTGCGAGCTTCGCAGACTGCACGTCAAAACAAATTGGAGGAGTGTCATGTTTAAATTCATCGCCCTGACAGTAGCGCTAGCTGCTGCCACGAGCGTCGCTGGCGCGCAGGCGACCAGCGCTACAGCGAAGAGCGCCGTAAAGACTCCCATCGTCAAGACCAGTACCAGCGCCAGCGTCAAGCATCGCCGGACGGCAAAGAAGTCTGAGAGTCAGGCTACGCTTCAAAAAGAAGCCAAAGTCTCCGAGGAGACGGCCCGCGCGACTGCGCTCAAGGAAGTTCCGAACGGGTCCGTCAAGTCCAGCGAGCTGGAGCGTGAGAATGGTAAGCTGATTTACTCATTTGCTATCACCGCACCGGGAAAAACCGGAATCGAGGAGATCAACGTCAACGCGATTGACGGCTCCGTTGTAAACCGTGAACACGAAAGCGCTGCTAAGGAGAAGAAGGAAGCAGCCGCAGAAAAGAAAGAAACGGCAAAAGCCAAGAAGTAGTTCGACCGCGGGACCGATAGTCCCGCCGCAGGCCGGCATTTTCTCGAAGGGCGGGTCGTGAAGGTTGAAATAACCTTTGCCCCCGCCCTCTCGTTTCATCCCGGCGGCGTAAATTTACGAATGCGTTTTCTCCCGACGATGGCCAGTGCCATCGCATTTGTAATTCCTGTCCGCGCCCACGCGCAACAGCCGGTTACAAGACAACAGGCAGTCGATGCAGCCGTCACTCGTGGCGCTCGCGCGGCAGTGGCCAGAGCGGACACGCTCGTAGGCTCCGCGCAACTTCTCGCCGCGCGGGGACGCGACAACCCTTCTCTCTCGGCAACGTACTCGAAGTCGACGCCGCACTATCACGCAATCGTCGACCTGCCGCTCGACCTGACGGGCGTCCGCTCAGCGCGCATCCGCTCGGCTGAAGCGACGCGTCTTGCCAGCCAGTATCGGTTCCAATTCGAGACTGCCTCAGCGGCCCTCGACGCTGACACGACTTACACACACGCTCTCGCGGCTGTCGAGAGAGTTCGCCTTGCTCATCGCAATGCAAAGGATGCCGACAGCCTGCGACGAATGGCGATACTCCGAAGGGATGCCGGCGACGCGAGCGAGCTCGATGTTCTCCTCGCCACCGTAAATGCGG
>DASQPS010000444.1:0-2518 GCA_035643845.1 Gemmatimonadaceae bacterium
GCTTCCTTCCGTTGATCGGAGAGATACGCGAGCGATTTCTTTCTGAACGCGTCTTCCCGCGCCTGGCTGATCGAGCGCTGTTCGCGATCGAGGAGAGTTAGAATCGCGAGGCGCTGGTCTGGCGACGCCTTCATGAAGGTCACGTTGTAAACTCTTTTCGTGATGTCATCGAGCTTGCCCATTCCCTCGCGGAAGATCTTCTGGTCGTCCGGGTGGTAGCTGTCGTAAACCATCTTCGCCATGAAAGCGCCGGTCTTGGCCGCTTTCGCTCCGGGCGTGGTCGTCGGCGGAAGAATCGTGTCGGCGACTTCGTCGAGTAGCGCCACTTCGTCGGTCGTGAACGGCGCTCCGTAATTCTCGGTGTTGCGACAGCCGGTGATGAGCGCGCTTCCACCCACGAGCGCGACTCCGCCGAGGAGGAGGCTGACGCGCATGACGGCTTCGCGGCGGGTGATCAGCTCGCGCTCGTCCAGTTCTGACGTTTCGGACATTATTGATTTCCCGATCACAGGTTGCGACGATTGAGCTCGCCGACGGCGAAATCCGCCGCGCGCGCTGTCATTGCCATGTAGGTGAGCGACGGGTTCACGCACGCGGTCGACACCATGCAGGAGCCATCAGTGACGAAGACGTTCGGCGCGTCCCAGATCTGGTTGTGCGAGTTGAGGACCGACGTCTTCGGATCGCGTCCCATGCGCGCGGTGCCCATCTCGTGGATGCCCATGCCCGGGAACGATCCCGCGTCGTACATCTTCACCTCTTTGACGCCGGCGCCTTCGAGTGTTTCGGCCATGTCCTGGGCCATGTCCTTCCGCATGAGTGCCTCGTTCTCGCCCGTTGCGCAATCGATCTTGAGCACCGGCATTCCCCACTTGTCTTTTTTCGTTTGGTCCAGCGTGACGAAGTTCTTGTGGTTGGGCAGCATCTCACCGAATGCGGTTGCGCCGATCGTCCAGCCACCGGGCTGAGACATCGCATCCTTGAACTCGGCGCCGACTCCGAGCTCCGCGACGCCGCGTGACCATCCACCACGGCCGGCGCTGCCCTGGTACCCGAATCCGCGCAGGTACGGCCGCTTTTCTCCGTTGATGTTCCGATAGCGCGGGATGTAGAAACCGTTCGGACGCCGCCCATAGATGTATTTGTCTTCCATGCCGTCGAGCTTTCCTTCAGCGCCGACGCGGAAATGGTGGTCCATGAGATTGTGACCGAGCTCACCGGAGCTGGAGCCGAGTCCGCCGGGCCAGACGTCGGTGGCGGAGCGCATAAGGAGCCAGGCGGTGTTGAGCGTCGAGGCGCAGAGAAAAATTATCGGCGCCGTGTAGTCGATGGTTTTGTCGGTGACTGCGTCGACAACTCGAACACCCGTCGCGCGCTTCTTGTCCCGATTGTAGATGACCTCGCTCGCGATCGAGAACGGCTTGAGAGTGAGGCGTCCGGTTTTGGCGGCGGCGGGGAGTGTCGACGACTGGGTGCTGAAGTACGCGCCGTACGGGCATCCGAGCCAGCACGCGTCGCGGTACTGGCAACCAGAGCGGCCGAGGTGAGCCTGACTGAGATTGGCGACGCGTCCGGGAATGATGTGTCTTACTCCGTCGAACAGCTTGGCTACTTTGGCGGAGACGACGGCTTCGCCGCAATTGAGCGGCATCGCGGGAAGGAATTGTCCGTCGGGCAGCTGGGGCAGCTTCTCGAGAGAGCCCGAGATTCCAGCGTGGCGCTCGACGTGGTCGTACCATGGCGCGAGATCAGCGTAGCGAATGGGCCAGTCGACCGCGATGCCGTCCTTGACGTTGCCCTCGAAGTCCAGGTCGCTCCAGCGGTAGCTCTGTCGTCCCCACATGAGAGAGCGACCGCCGACCTGATAACCGCGGTACCAGTCGAAGCGCTTGACCTCCACGTAGGGCGACTCCTTCTCGTTTACCCAGAACGAAAGATTCTTTTCGTTCAGCGCGTAGTCGCGCTTGAGGACGGGATACATCTCTTCCATCGCGCGGGTGCGTCCACCGCGGTGGGGATAGTCCCAGGGATTCTTGGTCGCGTTGACGTAATCCTTGATGTGCTCGACGTTGCGTCCACGCTCGAGCAGGAGAACTCGCAATCCTTTTTCGGTGAGCTCTTTGGCGGCCCAGCCGCCGGAGATTCCTGAGCCGACGACGATTGCGTCGTAGGTGTTCGCGTCAGTGGTCACTATGCGCTCTCACGGTAGTAAACGAAGCTGCGACAGTTTTTGAACGGCGAAAAAAAATACCTCTCGTGCAACTGAGTGTATAGAGCGAAGATTGAGGGCCGAGATTTCGCCGCTTCTGGACGCCGGCGACGCGGGCCTCGCGGGTCGGGGATATCCCTGACGCGAATTCCAGGCGCGAAACCGAAGAGAAGTCCAGACCACTTTCAAGAAGGAAACTGGCGCGTGAAAGAAAAGCTAAATCGTCGCGAGATGCTCTCCAGCGCCGCGGCACTCGGTGCGCTGTCTGTTCTCGGCCCGCGCCGCGCGGCTGAGGCGGCGGCAAGACAT
>DASQPS010000445.1:0-11927 GCA_035643845.1 Gemmatimonadaceae bacterium
CGATGGTTTCGGTGAGGTACCGATCACGATCCGCGAGGAGGGCGGCTATCAGAGAGTCGTTGTTGACGGGCTCCTGCGCAGATCTATGAAGGTCGGAAATGTGAAGGATAGCGCGCATTGCACATGATTCGTTGCAGACCCAAGCCAATATTGAAGGGCACAATGCGCAGGGATCGAGCTTGCCGCGCCGGTTTCAGCACGCACTGTGCGCTAAAGGCCTAGATATCTAAATTGCTAACGAATTTTGCGTTCTCCTCGATGAAGAGTCGACGCGGCTCGACATCATCCCCCATCAAGCGCTCAAAGGTGTCATTAGCGAGGATGGCGTCCTCCACCGTCACCTGAAGGATGGTGCGAGTCTCCGGATCCATTGTCGTTGACCACAGCTGCAACGGATTCATCTCGCCCAGGCCTTTGTACCTCTGAATGTTGACGGTCGACTTACCCTCACCGTTCCCCAGCCGCCTCACATAGTCTTCGCGCTCTTTCTCGTCGTACGCGTAGAACTCCTCTTTGCCCTTCGCCACGCGATAGAGCGGCGGCTGCGCGATGTAGACATAGCCCGCCTCAATAAGTTGCGGCATCTGCCTATAAAAGAACGTCAACAACAGCGTCCTGATGTGCGCGCCGTCGACGTCGGCGTCCGTCATCAGAATCAGCTTGTGATATCGGGCGTTCTCGATGTTGAAGTCGTCCTTGATTCCCGCACCGATCGCCGTGATGATCGTACGGATTTCTTCGTTGCCGAGGATCTTGTCGATGCGCGCGCGCTCGACGTTCAGAATCTTTCCACGCAGCGGTAGAATCGCCTGGAACGCTCTGTTGCGTCCCTGCTTCGCCGATCCGCCCGCCGAATCACCTTCGACCAGGTAGATCTCGCACAGCGACGGGTCGCTTAGCGAACAATCCGCGAGCTTGCCGGGAAGATTTCCGACGTCGAGCGCTGATTTCTTGCGCGTGAGATCGCGCGCCTTCCGCGCCGCCTCGCGAGCGAGCGCGGCCGAGACGGCTTTCTCGATCACGGTGTTCGCGACGCGCGGGTGCTCTTCGAGGTAGGCCGAGAGCTGCTCGTTGACGACGCTCTTCACCGCGCCCTCGACTTCGGAGTTGCCGAGCTTCGTCTTCGTCTGTCCCTCGAACTGCGGCTCGCGCACCTTCACGCTCAGCACGCCCGTCAATCCTTCGCGCACGTCGTCGCCGCTCAGAGTGAAGTTTGCCTTCTTGAGCGCGCCGCTCTTCGCCGCGTAGTTGTTGATCGTCCTCGTCAGCGCCGACTTCAACCCCGTCAGGTGTGTTCCACCCTCGTGGGTGTTGATGTTGTTCACGAACGAGAAAACGTTCTCGTTGTAGCCGTCGTTGTACTGCAGCGCCAGCTCAATGTCTACTCCATCACGCTCGGCCTCGATGTACACGATCTCTGAGTGCAGCGACTTCCGCTTGCCGTTGAGGAACGCCACCATCTCCTTGAGGCCGCCCTTCGCCACAAAGACTTCCGTCTTCTCTTCACCGATCCTCTCGTCCTTGATGGTGATGACGAGGCCCTTGTTCAAATACGAGAGCTCGCGGAGGCGGTTGGCCAGCGTGTCGTAGTCGTACTTCAACTCAGTGAAGATCGTGTGATCGGGCTTGAACCACACCTTGGTGCCGCGCTGCTTAATATCGACTTTGTTGAGCACCTTGAGCTTCGTCACGGTGTACCCGCGCTCGAAGTCGATGTAGTACTCCTTGCCGCCTCTCCACACCCAGACCTTGACCTGCTCGGACAGCGCGTTCACGACGGACACACCCACTCCGTGCAATCCGCCCGAGACCTTGTAAGAGCTCTTGTCGAATTTTCCGCCGGCGTGCAGCACGGTCATCGCGAGCTCGACGCCAGGAATCTTTTCGATTGGATGGAGGTCGACCGGAAATCCGCGGCCGTCGTCGACTACTGTGATTGAATCGTCGGCATGGATCGTCACGTCGACTTTCGTCGCGTGGCCCGCCAGTGCTTCATCGATCGAGTTGTCGACTACTTCGTAAACCAGGTGGTGGAGACCTCTCGAGGACGTGCTCCCGATATACATGCCGGGACGTTTGCGAACTGCCTCGAGACCTTTGAGTACCTGTATCTGAGCAGCGTCGTATTTCGCGCTGCTGATTTCTGTTGCGGATTTCGCCATTAAACGCGGGAAAATTTTGCGGGATCAGCGTGCCGAAGACACGCCGAATTTCGTGCTACTATAGAGTATAAAAGCTAACGCTTTGCGAGGAGCAAAGCAACCTCAGCAGCTATTCATAAGCCGTTGGGGTGTAACGAGTTAGCGCATCAGTTGCAGGCGGATTTTTCTTATCCGCGACCGGCCTGCTTTGGCGTTGAGCGCGCGCAATATTTGTGGCTCCATCAGCGAGAGCTCGGTCATCCACGCGTTCGTCTTCACCGACACGAAAAGTGTCCCGTCAGGCGTCACCGAAATCGGTTTGGTCACCGTCGCAATCTGCTTTCCGACGAGCGATTCCCACTCCGGAACAACCTGAGCAGCTTCGACGCGCTCCTCGAGCTTCGCTTCGCGCAGAAACGCTCCGACGACATTGGCGATCGACTCGGGTTTCCGCTTTTTCTCTTCGGGATCGCGTTTTCTCATCTGCGGCGGTCTGCGTCCGGGGAATTTCGTCTCACGTCGTCGCCGCCTCTTCGAGAGAGTAAGTCGTCGGATCCTGGCAATAAAATCTCTTGAGCTGCTCGAACAGCGCCGGATGCTTTTTCCTCAGCGCCAGCGGACGCTCGAAGAACGCTTCCGTGATCACCGCGAAAAACTCCGCTGGATTTGTCGCACCGTATTCGTCGATCAGAGTTTCCTCGCCCGCGTTCGACGCTCGACGCAGAGCACTGAACTCAGCGCGCATCACTCGTCCCCAGGCGAGATAGTCGCGGTGTGTCAGCAGGTCTGGAGTTCCATCGCTGCTCGAGTTCTCGAAATCCAGCTGATGCGCGAATTCGTGCAGCACGAGATTCTGACCATCACTCGGCGCCGCCGCGCCGCGACGAACCGCGTCCCACGCGAGAACCAGCGCGCTCAATCGATGGCCGGTGTGGCCGAGTCGGTCTTCGCCGCCCTCTTCCCAAATGCCTCCGCCGATGTGGCGATCTTCATTCGCCGTGTAGCCCGACGGATACACGATGATCGAGATCAGCTCCGGGTAATACTCCGTTTCGCGATGGAGCAGGAGCATGCACGCCTGGCCAGCAATCGTGACACGAATCTCTTCAGTCATCTCGAGTCCACCGGCGCCCTCGAAATGCTTTTCCGCCACGAACACCTGCATGTGGCCGAGCAGCTCGGCCTGGTCTTCGGGAGTAAGACGGCGGAAGACGGGGAGATTGCGCTCGAGAATGGCGCGCCACGCACCGGGGGCCGGCTTCGAACGAAGGCGCGAGCGGCGCCGGGATTTGAAGAGGTCCAGAAGCATGACTGAAGATTAAGCTTCGGGCCGCCCGCGCGAGAGGCTTCCGATCAGAGCTTCGCTTTTGCCAGACAGACGTCCGGCAGCAGCTCGGTCGCGCGGGCGACGTTCGGGTTGGACGGATCGCGCATTGGCGGTTTGGTGAGCCGCACGCCGATTTGCGTAAGCAGATCGCAATCGAGCGCCGGATTGGCGAGCAGCTGGCCGATCACATCATTGTCCGTCGAGGTCGTGGCGATCTGCTCCAGCACATCGTGCGGCGTCGCCGGATTCACGGCGAGCCATCGATCAAAACTCGAATTCGCCCCGGGATTCTGATGGATCTCACGTAAAATCCCTGTCGGTGTGTGTCGGTGGACGGCGAGAGCCTGAAAGAAGTAATCGCGGTTCGGGTGCGTCCTGTAGATACGCGTCAATGTCTCGGAGGTCGTGGCCGGATTGCGAACCGCATCCAGCGCAATCCCGAGGTCAGCCGAGCTCGCCAGAGTATCGAGAAGGCCGGGCGAGATCGAATCGTGCGCAAGTGCGGCAATGACAAAATCCCGGTCACTCATTCTCGCCCTGATGCTGCTGTCGAGATACGCGCCCGCATGTTCCGGATTCTGTTTGAGCGCGGCGTCGATCATCTCGCGGTCCGCCGTGATTCGCGCCGACTCGGCCACCCACGCCGCATCGCGGCTGGAATTCGTGCGTCGGGCCTTGAGACCATCGCTGATGTTGAGCCCGACGATCAATAACGCGCCGACGAGTCCAAGCCAAGCGACGGCTCGGAGTGCTGGTGCCGGCGACTTCCGCCATCCGCCAAATGCCAGTCCCAGTAGCCCAGCGATGGCTCCAGCGAACGGAAGAAATAGAAATCCAATTGCGGCTGTGGACGATCTCGATTGATCGATCGCCCAGATGCCGGTGACAACTGCGAGGCCGGCGAAAAAAATCCCCCAGCCGATCGCTCGCGCGACGCTGCCTATGGCTTGATACCCAGCGCGCGATAAAGATCAGCGCTCTTGTAGACGACGCCGTTCTTCACCACAGTATCCACCCTACGAATGTCGCTGATGTTCGTGGCCGGATTCCCGTCGACAAGAATGACATCGGCGAGCTTTCCTGGTGCGATCGATCCACGCTCGTCGTCGTGTTTCATCACCCGCGCAGCGCCGAGGGTGGCGATGCGCAGCACCTGCGCCGGCGGAATTCCAGCGGCGACGTCGAGCTCGAGCTCTCGGTGCAGACCGAAACCAGGCCAGCCGTCCGTGCCCGCAACAATGGTGATACCGGATTTGTAGAGCTCGCCCACGAGTCTGATCATCGCCGCATATGAATCTCGATAGCGCTGATCGTTAGCCGTCGTAACCGGCAAGCCGCCGCTGAAAAGCCCGCGCCGCACCTGGGATGGCAGTCTGTCCGCGACCATCGCCATGTTGGGCGACATTACACCGGCGCGCGCGACGAACATGTCCTCGAACGCACCGAGCGTCGGGTCGCTCACTGTCTTCCGATCCTTGAGGAGCTGCAGGAATGCTCTCACGCGCGGGGACGAGAGATCTAAACCGGCGGCATCGGATCCCACGGCAGTGAAGCGCGACATCGCCCGCGTGTCTTTCACTGAGTCGATAAAGTTGAGCACCAGAAAATTCACGTGTTGCACTTCGTCGAAGCCGAGTCTCACTACCTGCTCCGCGGTCATGAACGCGGGGACGTGCCCGCTGACGCGGAGACCGCGGCGGTGTGCTTCAGCGATGATACCCGGCACGAGCTCGGGCTTCATCGAGCTGTAGATCTTGATCTGCTCGAAGCCAAGGTCGGCGTAACGGTCGACGACGGCGCGGGCCTCTTCAGGCGTGCTTGCGAGAAGACCGATGGGTACCTGATACGGTCCGGGCGAGTCAATCAGTCCCGCGAGGGTGAGGCGAGGCCCGATCAGCGAGCCCTCGTCGAATTGCTTTCTAAGCTTGAGGACGACTCCCGTGTCGTTTCCCATATCGCGCGCGCTCGTTACCCCCGCCGCGATGTGCATGAGGCCGTCGTCGCCCGGACTGATGTGGACGTGCATGTCCCAGAGACCCGGGAGCAGTGCCTCCCCGTTAGCGTCGATGACCTCGGCCCCAGCAGGAATTCTCGCGGAAGCGTCAGGCCCGACCGACTGAATCCGGTTGCCAACGATCACCACCGTCGTGTGCGGTATCATCTCCGCGCGTTCGGCATCGAACATGTTGGCGTTCCGAATCACCAAAGCACCGGCTGGGTGATGAGCAAGATCGTGCGCCAGTGTTACGTAACGAGCCGCCGCCGCAGAGTCGCCGACCGAGATGAGATGCGGCACAGCGCTTTGCCAGCCATCGCGGATCGTGCTGGTCCAGGCCGAGACATAGCCGAAGAAATGCTTGTCGCTATCGAGCCAGAAGTAGTAAGGACTAAAGCCGAATCCGGTGATCGCATAGAGTGAGACCGTCCGTGGGGCGAGGCCGGGCGCGCTGATCTCCAGGTCGCGGACCTTTTCCATCGACGCTTCCCCAGTGGGGAAAACCGGGATGGGCTTTCCGTTCGCCTTGAGGAGCGCCTGAACCAGCTGATCGTTTTCCGCCGGAGTGCCATCCATGCTCGCGTAGAACACGGGCGGTCCGGCCTTCGACGATTCGCCTTCTACGTGATTCTTCCATGATGCGACTCCGTCGGCGTACTTGAATCTCTCGTCGACGGAATCCTTGAGATAGTTATGTCCAACTATGGTGACGTTGGTGAGATAGCCGAGCGGATCGACGCCGAAGCGTTCCTTGATGTGGGGACCACGACCGCGATCGTTGAACTGGTAGTCCGAGACGGTCTCTGCGCCCTCGTGCCAGACCTTCAGCGCTCCGGCAGGATGATCGGAGAAAAGGACGACGTAGTTAGTCGTGTCGCCGGCGGCGGCTTGTTGTGCTGGTGCTCGCGTGGCAAAGACGAAAGCGAGAGCGACGAACGCTGGCAGTGTGTTGCAGATATGGGGAACCCGCATCTTCTCGGCTCCTGTGACGGGATTCAATCGCAGGTAGAAGCTACGACATTTCAGCGATCCTGCTTACTTCCGCGCCGCCACGTGGATCGTCGCCTGGTGGTGGACGGGAATCGCCACCGACGATGCGATGAAGCATTGGCGATGCGCCAGGTCGTGAAGTGAGAGGGCGAGCGCCTCGTCCGCATCAGGCCCAATCGTCACGACGGGGCGAAGCGTAACCTCATCGAACTTGCCGCTCCCGTCCGCGTTGGTAGTCATGGTTCCGCTTGCCTCATCCTCATAGGCGACGACTTCTACGCCTTTCAGCGCGCACGCGGCGAGATAGCTGAGTAGATGACACGACGACAGGGAGATTACGAAGAGGTCTTCAGGATTGTAGCGATCCTGTTCGCCGCGGAAAATCGGATCGGCGCTTCCGGCAAGATCGGGCTTGCCCTCGACTTTGACCGTGTACCTACGGGTGTAAGTCTTGTAGGTGAACGGCGCTCCATCCGCTCCGGCTGGCCAGGCGAGGTGGGATTTATACTCGTGGGTTTTCATTTAGCATCCTCAAAAACAGGGAAAGTGACTAGCGCGGCTCGCTGATCGAGCCGTTTCGTATCGTTGAGCGCGCCAGTCGCATCAAACCTGGCGGAATATCCGTTTCGCGCGGAACCACCAGGATTGTCTGACCGACTCCGCGATCCTCCAGCATTCGCAAAATTCTCGATGCGCGATGGACATCCAGCTCCGCAAATGGATCGTCGAGCAACAACACCGGCTCCGCGCCCGCATGATCGCGGAGCGTCGCAGCCTCCAGCATACGGAGCGCGATCGCCGCTGTGCGCTGCTGTCCGGCAGAACCGAACAGACGAATGTCGCGGCCGTCGAGGGTGGGCTCGAGATCGTCGCGGTGGGGGCCGACGTGGGTGATTCCGCGGCGCATATCGAGTCCGCGCTTCTCCTCGAAAGCGGCGAGAAGCACATCGTGCCTCGCTTCGGACTCGGCGAAAGGACTGACGTAGCGCATCCGCGCTTTTTCTTTTTCGCCGATCGATTGCGCGAGACGGGTGAATTCAGCGTTCCAGTCGCTCACCCATTTCGCGCGCGTCTCGATGAGCAGAGATCCGTGCTCGGCCAGCGCGGGCTCCCACACTGAAACTTCCGCATCGTTGGCGCCGCGCCGCGTTGCATTGCGCAGCGCCGCATTCCGCCGAACCAGATTGGCGCGGTAGTGCTGGAGCGCGTTCAGGTATCTGCGGTCGGTGAGCGATAGCAGGAGGTCAAGGTAACGACGCCTCTCACTCGGCGCGCCGATGATCATATCGAGATCGCGCGGCGAGAACATCACCGACGGGAGACTGCCGAGGGCGTCACTGAGGCGACGCGGGACAAGTCCGTCGACGGTGACCTTCTTCTTTTTTGTAGCGCGGTCGAATCCCACGGCGAGCTCGTGCGAATCCGGACTGTGCGCGCGCGCCGACAGGTGAAACCCCGAAGAATCGAACCGGGTCAGATCCTGATCGCGCGCGTCGCGCATCGAGCGCAGAATCTCGAGGTAGTAAATAGCTTCGAGAAAGTTGGTCTTGCCGTGTCCGTTGTCGCCGATGATCGCGAGACCCTCCGCTGGAAGATCCAGGTCGACGCGCTCGAGGTTCCGGAAATCGCGGATCGCGATGTTGTCGAGCCGAATGCGATCGCGTTTCGTGCGGCTCTCTGTTGCCGGCGACTGAGATTCGGCCACAGCGATGCTCATTTTCCCTTGAACGCCGGGGCGCGCTTCTCCATGAAGGCGCGAGTGCCTTCGCGCATGTCGTCGGTGGCGGCGAGAAGGCCGAAGTGATTCGCCTCAAGGATGAGGCCTTCCTCGAGCGACATCTGGAGCCCGCGATCGATCGCTTCGATGCAGAGAGCAACAGCGAGTGGTCCGTTGGCGAGAATCGTCTTCATCATGGCTTTGGCTTCGCTCATCAGCTGGTCGGCGGCCACGACTTTGTTCACGAGTCCGATGCGATATGCTTCGGCGGCGTCGATCATCTCTCCAGTAAGCAGAAGCTGATTCGCGCGGCCTTTTCCGATTAGTCGCGGCAGGCGCTGACTCCCACCATAACCAGGAAGCAGTCCGAGTTTGCTCTCGGGTTGGCCGAACTTCGCCGCATCCGATGCGATTCTGATGTGACACGCCATCGCCAATTCACAGCCGCCGCCTAGCGCGAAGCCGTTGACGACGGCGATCACCGGCTTGGGACAGGTCTCGAATCTGCGGAACACATCCTGCCCTGCACGTGCACGTGCCTTGGCGAGAACCGGAGTTTGATTCGAGAGCTCGGAGATGTCCGCACCCGCTACGAATGCGCGCCCCGCGCCGGTGAGTAGCGCGCCACCGATCGAATCGTCGACGCGAATCTGGTCGATCGCGTGGCCCAGCTCGGCGATGGTAGCATCATTGAGCGCGTTGAGCTTGTCGGGCCGGTTGACCGTCAGTGTTGCGACGCGGTCCGCGACTTCCAGCGTCAGAAATTTGAAGGGCATCGAGATGTTATCGTTGATGAAATCGGCGCGGCTGCCGGTGTCCGCGGACGCTGCGCCGCCTCGTAAAATCTACCCAGAAACTCTGATGGCGGGCGAAGGCTGAATGGCTCAGAAGTGGATAGTGCGCGAGGGCTCGAAATCGAAGGGATTCAAGTATGTCGGACCTGGCGGTCGCGTCGTGAAGGACAAGGCGCAGCTCGAGCGCATCGACAAGCTCCGGATTCCACCGGCCTGGCGCGGCGTTCACGTGTCGATGAATCCGCGAGCAGCGATCCAGGTGTGGGGCTTCGACGCACGCGGCAGGAAGCAATACAAGTATCACCAGCGCGCGGTGGAGAAGGGCGAGCTCCGCAAATACTATCGCGTTCGACAGATGGCGCGCGACCTGCCGACGCTTCGTGCGCGGATCATGCGCGACTTCAAGCGAAAGGGACTCGGCAAAGAAAAAGTCTGCGCGGGAATCGTCCTGCTGATGTCGCAGAGCTTCTTCCGCGTCGGAAGCGAGCGATACCAAAAGGAAAACAACACTTTTGGCATCACTACGATGCGGAAGTCACACGTCAGCGTGCTAGACGACACCGTCGAATTCGAATATCGCGGCAAGAGATCGATCACGCAGCGGAACGTCGTCGTGGGTAAGGATCTCGTCCGATTTGTCGGGGAGTTACTCGAGACGCCCGGTGCGAGGCTGTTCAGATATCGCGAGGACGGAAAGTGGCAGGATGTGAACTCGAGCGACGTCAACGACTACATCGAGCAGATAGCGCAGTTCCCGTATACAGCGAAGGATTTCCGGACGTGGGGTGGAACGCTGCGTGCCGCGACGGTATTGGCGGAGCTCGGGAGCGGAAAGAGCCAGACCGAGCGCAAGAAGAACGTCGTCACGGCGGTGAGACTGGTTGCGTCGGAGCTCGGGAACACGCCGACCATCTGCAGGAAATCATACGTGCATCCGGTCGTCGTCATGAAGTACTTGCGTAGCGGGACTACAATAGAGTTGCCTAAAGACCTACAACCAAACTCCAATCGTGTCGGACACGCTCCTGAGGAGGAAGCGCTAATTTCCTTTCTCGACGAGTTCTTTCCAGAGCGGCGCAAGACGCCGCGGGAGGCGTGACCGTATGATGCAGTTGAAGAAGTTCGGTCCGGTGTCGGTTCGCATGATTTCTCTGTTCGTGCTGGCCTGCGCGGTCTGCACGATCGCCACTGGTTGCAAGAAGAAGGGTGGTGGCTACTTCGCGCCGGCCCCGACGCCGGTACGCACTACGCACGTGGCGCCCGTCGGTCACTAGTCATTTCTGCTCTTGGTGCGCCGGGCTGCTGGGGTCTGGCCACCGAGACGGAAGTTTCATCCGGATTTGACGGATTTTGCCGGATTTGACGGATCGATCTGGCGTTATGGCTCATCGCGGGTCTCGGTGGCCTGCCTTCAGCAGGCGAGCGCTTAATCTTAAGTCGAATGAAACACGTCCTCGCGATCGACCAGGGTACTACGGGCACGACGGCGCTCGTGATTTCCGCGGATGGGAAGGTTGTCGGTCGCGGGTATCGGGAGATCACTCAGCACTACCCGCAACCGGGTTGGGTCGAGCACGATCCGGATGAAATCCTCGAGCGCACGTTGATCGCGGCGCGTGAAGCGATCGCGACGAGCCTCGTGGTGCCGGATGTCATCGGCATCACCAATCAGCGTGAGACCGTAGTGCTCTGGCATCGCGATACCGGAAAACCGCTTGGTCGCGCGATCGTCTGGCAGGACCGTCGCACCACCGATCGCTGCGGCGAGCTCAAAGGTCGCGCGGCGTGGATTGCCGAGCGGACGGGTTTGCGTCCCGATCCATACTTCTCGGCGACCAAGATCGAATGGCTCCTGAAGAAACCGGAGATCGCATTTGTCGCGCGCAATGGGCGACTGCTGATTGGTACGATCGACTCATGGTTGATCTGGAAGCTCACCGGTGGACGAGTGCACGCGACGGATCCGACCAACGCGTCGCGCACCCTGTTGTTCGACATCCAGAAGCTGCGCTGGAGCAAAGAGCTCTGCGCGCTCTTTCACGTTCCCTTCGAGGCGCTCCCTGAGGTGCGACCGTCGGCTGGTGATTTTGGAAAGACGGTAACGTCATTCTTTGGCAGATCGATTCCGATTACGGGAGTTGCGGGCGATCAGCAGGCTGCACTTTTCGGTCAGGGATGCTTCCGGGAAGGGCAGGCCAAGAACACCTACGGCACAGGCGCGTTTCTTCTGCTCAATACGGGAAAGAAGATTCCCAGGCCCACAGAAGGATTGCTCGCGACGGTCGCCTGCGACGAGCGGGGCGGTCCAGCGTACGCACTCGAGGCCTCGATTTTCATTGCGGGCGCGGCGATCCAATGGCTGCGCGATGGGCTCGGCATTTTGCACAACCCTGCCGAGAGCGAGCGACTGGCGCGCGCTCTCGAGGGGAACGACGGTGTCTACTTCGTGCCCGCGCTCGTTGGGCTCGGCGCACCAAACTGGGAGCCTCGCGCGCGCGGGATTGTCGTCGGTCTAACTCGTGGAACTTCGCGCGCACACTTCGCCCGTGCCGCACTCGAGGCGATGGCGTACGGAACGGCGGAAATGCTCACGGTGATGGCGAAACGCGGCAAGGTAAAGTTCGAAACGCTGCGGGTCGATGGTGGCGCGGCGGCGAACAACTGGCTGCTTCAGTTCCAGTCGGACATACTCGGTATCACGGTCGAACGACCCGACATGATCGAGACGACGGCGTTGGGCGCAGCGGGTCTCGCGGGAATAGCGGGCGGAGTGTGGACCAGCGCGGACGAGTTCATCGGCACCACGAGCTTTACGCAATTCACGCCGGCCGCGCCGAGGGAATTCGCCGAGGAGCTGGTGGAGGGTTGGCAGCGGGCGGTGCGGGCGGCGTTGTACTGGGCGCGCGACAATGGCTCCGGCCAGGCAGCGAAAAAGTCGCGCCGTTCGAAGGCCGGAAAATCG
>DASQPS010000446.1:0-2761 GCA_035643845.1 Gemmatimonadaceae bacterium
TTTGCCGTGTCGGCAGGTCTTGAACCCCCCGCGATCGCGCCCTTCGCCGTTGTCCTTACTTCTTTTTGCCATCGCGCTGTTTGTCGAGTAAGTCGTCGAACTGATCGCCGCCGCTCTTGCCGAGTGACTTGTACGCAGTGACGATCGCCTGCACGGCTTCGGCAGGATCGTCCGTCACGAGCATCAAGTCCAGATCGCCCTCAGAAATTTTTCCTTCGCTGAGAACGCGTGCCTGCAGCCAACGTAGCAGGCCTGCCCAGTAGTATCGACCAAACAGAATCACAGGGAAACGATAGATCTTGCCGGTCTGAATGAGCGTCAGCGCTTCGAACAGCTCGTCGAGCGTGCCGAACCCGCCCGGAAAGATGACGAATGCCACCGAGTACTTGATGAACATCGTCTTCCGGACGAAGAAATACTTGAAGTGAACCAACGTATCGATGTACGGATTGGCGCCCTGCTCGAAGGGGAGCTCGATGTTGCAGCCGATAGATCGGCCGCCTCCAAGCTTGGCTCCCTTGTTTCCCGCTTCCATGATGCCTGGTCCGGCACCAGTGATGATTGCGAAGCCAGCTTCCGCAAGAAGTCGAGACGTTTCAACGGCAGCTTCGTAGTGGGCGTCGTCCGGTCCGATTCGGGCCGAGCCGAATATCGTCACGGCCTTGTTGATTGGAGCGAGCGTATCGAAGCCTTCGATGAATTCTCCCATGATGCGGAGCACACGCCATGGATCGGTCCTCGTGAAATCGATACGAGGCCCGCTTTGTTGCAGGAGCTTCTCGTCTTCCGTAACCGGACTCGAGCGGATCGCATCGTCTACGATGCGCGTGGCTCCAGACCTTCTTCCCTCGCCCCTGGATGGGGGCGTGCGTCCCGCCTTGAGATGCCCTTCCTCGGTTCGCTGCTTGAATCCCTCGAGCGCTTGTTGCTCGGCGGATGCCATGACTTGTGGATTGAGCTTCTTTCCGCCGGCAGTACGCGCGCGCGAAGATCTCGCGGACTTCGGCTTCGTGGCACGAGCGTCGGGGATATCTTTTTTATTCTTCATTGTTGGCCGCCGTCGCGGGCTTCAGCTGCTCTCATCAATCGGAAACTAAAGTTGCGTCCGTCTGCAGGAAGCCCGCCAGGTGAAAGTGCTCAGGTCGTGATCGTCATCGCAGACGGAGTGCGACCAGATGTGCTCCGTCGCGGCATCGAGGACGGTCAGCTTCCAGCGCTCGCTGCGCTGCGAGCGGAGGGATTGCTGACGACAGTCACCTCCGCGTTCCCATCCGTCACCGGTCCAGCGTACGCGCCCTTCATCATGGGAAGATATCCGGGGAGCGTTGGATTGCCGGGCTTGCGCTGGTACGATCGCACGCGACGGACCGCGCGCCTGTCGGGTCACTCGCGCAGTTATGTCGGCGCGGAGATGCGCTTCGTAGACAGAGATATCGATCAGGCCGCGCCCACGATCTTCGAGATGGCGAAGCCGAGCATGGGCGCGCTGAGTGTGATCACGCGCGGATTGAGACGGCGGGACAGAATAGGTCAGACTGTGGCCTTTGTCGCGAGGGCGGGAGCGACCCACTTTCGCGGCAACGTGGCGGGGTGGCTCTCAATCGACCGGCAAGTGGGTGAGGAAGTCGCGCGGCGCCTCCGGACGCAGAGAATGAAATTCGCGTTCGCGGCCCTTACTGGCATCGACAAGACGTCGCACGCAGAGGGGCAGGATTCCGCGCTGGCCGGCGAAGCAATGCGCATCGTCGACGAAACAGTTGCGCGCATCCGGTGCGACGCAGAGAAAGATGGAAGATGGAAGTCGATGCAGCTCTGGGTAGCGAGCGATCACGGGCACTCGCCCGTCAGCAGCCACGACGATCTGGCCGGGGTTTTCGTGGACTGGGGATACACGACACTCGCACATCCATGGGCATTCAATGCTTCTGCCGACGTTGCGGTCATGGTAAGTGGAAACGCGATGGCGCACATCTACCTCGAGCTCGGGCAGCGAACGCGACCGTGGTGGCCGGATCTTGCCCACAAATGGCATGACGTGACGGAAAAACTTCTCGCGCGCGATTCAGTCGACCTCATGATCATCCCAACCGCGCAGTGTTCATGCGAAATACATTCAGGCAGGCGGGGGATGGCGAGGCTCTCGTGGAGAGAATCGGTCTACACGTATCTCCCGGACACAGGCGATCCTCTCGGAATTGGAAGTCAGCACGAGCTGAATCAGACGCAGGCATACGACGCGACTATCGAGAGCGATTATCCCGATGCGCTGGTGCAGATCGCAAGTCTGGTGGGTTCTCCGCGGAGCGGTGACATCATTCTGTCGGCGGCTCGAGACTGGGACTATCGCGCTCGATACGAGCCGATTCCCCATGTCTCCTCGCACGGAGCGCTGCACCGCGAGCACATGCTGGTGCCGCTCTTACTGAATCATCCGCCTGCCCGCCTTCCGCGGCGCACGGTGGATGTGATGCCGAGCGCTCTGGCAGCACTCGGCATCACCGCGCCGAAAACTCTGGATGGCGTTTCGTTCTTGTAGACTATGTCGGAGTGCTAGAGAATCTTGACCGTTCCGTTCATGCCCGCGTGTATCGTGCAGTGAAACGGATGGACAGATCCACTCACTGCGAACTGCCTCTGAAATGAGCCACTCGTGCTCTCGCCAATGTTGCCACTGGCTCCTGATCCAACCGCAAGCGCGCTCGACGGGTCGTCGAAAATCACGTTGTGATCAATTCCGCCAGAATTGTTGTCCCAGGTCACC
>DASQPS010000447.1:0-9276 GCA_035643845.1 Gemmatimonadaceae bacterium
GCGACCGGCGCGCGAGGCGCTGCGCTCGTCAGCTGCGGTGCTGAGGGCGACGACCGCGATGATGCTCATGATCGTGATACCGAAGATCACCGTCGGCAAAGCAAAGCCCCTGCGTTCGATGGCAACGCAAACGGAGTCGCGGCGGGGTCCGGATCTCATAGCGTGGTCGCTCACAGCTGGCGGCGCAGGGTCACGCGCGTCGTCAACGAGTCGTGTTGGTATCCGAAAGTGCTGCCGTTTCCAGAGTTCTTGAAGCTTTCAGTGCGAAGCGTGAGCGCGACGCTTCCAACCGCAGCAGGAGTCGCGGTGACCGTACCCAGCGTGTCGTAGAATGCGAAGGCGAGACCATTCGAAGCCGGTGGCACGAGCGGTCCCGTTAACTGCTCGTACCCCGCGGTCGACCCAACTTTTCTCCCGAGCCACCAACGGTTGTTGAGTTGAAATTCAGCGTACTTAACAACCCGGAAATTCCTGAACGGCGCGCCAATTTTGATGTAGGCAGTGTCGTTCTTGCTGCCGACGGCGAATTCCACGACCACGTCCGGCGGACGCGCTCCCGGCCACGCGCAACTCGTAACTCCCATGGCTGCTGGCGTTCCTACGGCCGTGATCTTGAGCGGTGTCCATTTCCCGCGCGCGATCTGATAGACCAGAGCGCTATCATCCGCGGTAGCCAGAATATTTCCGCCCGATTTCCAGAGCCCGTAACGCGGAAGCGTCGGGTGCTTCCCGCAAACGATACCGAGTCCTCGCGGCGAGCGGAGCGTAACGCTATTGGCGGACACTGCGGACAGACTGCTCTGTCCTACCGCCGATTGGCGCAGATCCCAGGAAAGGTGGTCCAAAGCTTCGCGCGCGGTTTCGCGGATGTCTATTACCTCGCGCTGTGTCCGCCAGCCGCGGCTCTGGGCGATCATCATCTGAACGACGCCCGTTACCACCATGAGCCCGACGACGAGCGCAACGAGAAGCTCGATAAGTGAAAAACCGCGACGCGACTTTCCGCCGGCGACCCTGCTCGCGCTCATTGGATGCGCGTCTTGGACAAAAACAACGTGACGGTGTCACGATAGATCAACGTTGTGTTTGCCTGTCCTCTCCTCTGTGCCACAATATCCACGCGCTGAGTGTTCGGATTCGGATTGGCCACTGTCCACGTGACCGCACGGCCGCGCAGCGTAGCGGACCCGTTGGCGACGTTGTTATAACCAACGGAGATAAGACTGTCGGCCACTTGCTGAACGTCGGCCGAATACTGGAGGTCCTGACGTGCCTTTCCCATTTGGTTGAGGCCGAGCGCAGCAGCGCCCGCAAGGCTCATTGTCGTGAGACCAAGCAGTATCATCGCCGTGAGAACCTCCACGAGCGAGAAGCCCTCCTTGTTCGGATTACCCGAGAATGCGTCCCTCATCGCAGGACTTTTCCGAGCGAAGTGGTAACGACGGTGTCCGCAGTCTGGCCATGGGTGAAAACAACTTGCGCGTCGCCCGATTCGCACGACCCGAGGGTCGAAGCCATTCCGCGCGCATCGAAGCAAAGGAGCGATCGGTTGCTTGTCATCTGCAGTCCGGCATCGTTCGCATAGCGGATATTCGCGATCGTCGCGCGCTGTCCGATGCCGTTGGCGCTGGTGTCGACGTCGACCCAGAAACGCTGTCCGGCAGCATCTATATGTAGTTGGGCCACCCGGCCAAACCTGATGGCCGTCGAGCGGGCGAGGTAATGGGTGAGGACCAACTGGTCCGCCGCCGACGCCGAGCTCCGTTTCTGGAGGGCGGCCGAAACCTTCGGCGCTCCTGTGACGGCCACAATCCCGATCACGGAGACCACTACCATCGCTTCGATTAGGGTGAAGCCGCGCCGTTGGGTCCGGGCCATTATGAGCCACCGACTGAGGGTTACTATTGCTGTGCTTGAGACAAATGACTGCGGCCATTTGAGAAAACGTCACAAGCTGATTTAGCCCTCTATTGGAGGGGTTCCGGCGCTCTCGAAGGCAGAGCTATAAGTGTCTGTTGCAACGGCAGTTACCGGAGGCCCTCATCGGATTCAAAAACTCATCAGTCTTTTGTTGCCGCGGGCGAATTTCATGTGACCTGACGGGGGTATCACCTAGTCTTTGACTTGTGAAAAGCGCGTCTGACGAAGAGCTGATTGCCGCCGTTTTGGCGGGAAATGCCGAGGCTTTCTCGGGGCTTGTTCAGCGGCATCAACAAACGTGTACCAGGTTCGCAGTCAGGATGCTGGGCTCGCGCGCCGACGCGGAGGATGTGCTCCAATCGGCGTTCATGCGCGCCTTTCGGAACCTGCATAGTTGTCGGGAGAGGGATCGCTTCGGTGGGTGGCTTTATCAGATCGTAATCAACGAGTGCAGAACCTTTGCGACGCGCCAGCGGAAACGTGATTTGCGTTTCACGCCGGCGACCAACGCGATCGAGCGTGCCGTCGCTCCGGGTTCAGAGGTCGAAGAGGAAAGAGACGTGGGAGGGCACCTCGAGCGGGCGCTGCAGCTGCTCCCCTCGGATCAGCGCGAAGCATTCCTGCTCAAGCACGTTGAAGAATTGACGTACGAGGAAATGGCGGAAATGACGGGCACGAGCGTTTCCGCTCTGAAGATGAGGGTAAAGCGCGCCTGCGACGGTCTGCGATTCATACTTGAAGGGGTCTACCATGTCTCTGAACCACCGGAACGACGCAATGCATGAGGATGCAGTATTCGCCGAGCGGATAGCTGCACCCCTTCGCAGACCTGAAGTGCTCGACCCCTTTTTTGAAAAGCGCGTAATGCAACAAGTTCGGAAAGAGGCGCCCTCCTTGTACCCGTTCCGCATCGCGACGATGCCCTGGTGGAAAAAGGAGCACGTTCTGCGGATCTCTCCTATTGGAGCACTCGCGCTAGCCGCCAGCTTCAGCGCCGTCGTCGCGTTGTCCGCTTTAGAATTTGCCCGGATCCCGACGCACAACGCGATAGCGGTCGCGCCGCCGTCACCTTCGCATTCTGACACCGTTACGCTAGTGCGATTTGTCTTTGCCGAGCCTGGTGCAGCGAGAGTTGAGCTCGTCGGTGATTTCAATCAATGGACTCGCGGGACTACGCAGCTACAGCGTACGGGCGCGCCGGGGGTGTGGGCCGTGTCAGTGCCGGTGACACCTGGTCGGCATGAGTACGCTTTCATCGTCAACGGCTCACGCTGGGTGGCTGACCCGCTCGCGCCGAAAAGCTCAGACGAGTTCGGAACCGAAAGTTCTGTGATCAGAGTTGGCGCGCAAAGCCCGACTACCTGACGGTCCAACACCAAAAAATCCGCCGCGCAGAATGAAATGCATTGAGAGCATGTCTGCGCTGCTCGCGCTACTCCTCGTCGCGCCAGCGACGAACGCTCAGCGGATTCAAAGCGATCTCGACGCCAGTGGAATGTCACTTCACTACGCGGACACAATCAGATCGCGCGCTGCCAGCCTCACGCCGCATCTCGAAGCGGAGTGGGGATCGGGGCTCGCTGAAGCCACCGCCACGTATTCGGAATTTGGCAGCAGCGGCCGTAGCGTGGAGACCATGTTCAGCGCATCCAGCTTCATTTCTACAAATAGTCGAGCACTCGTCGAGATTGGCGGTCTTGCGGGCGGCAGCGCGCACAGCGCCGGCGGTAGGACCGGCGAGCTGCTCACGAACGCGCGGGTCCACATTTCGGTGATCGGCCTGCAGACGTTCGTCGGCGGCGGTATCGGCCGCACCTGGGATGGATTTGAATCGCGCAACTTGCTTGTTGGCGAACTGGGTGCGTCGCTCGCTTCCGGTCCAATCAACGGCAGTGTAACGCTAGCCCCATCGCTACTCGGCGATTCGACGCGCTACATGGATGCGCAGGCGATCGCCACCTGGGCGCATGCCGGAATGGAAGTCTCTGTCGTTGGAGGCGTCCGGATCGGGGATCAGCTCTCTGACCTCGCGCTGGGCGCGGCGAAAAAGACGTGGGGCAGCGCCAACGCATCTGTCCCGATCACCCAGACACTTTCCATCGTCGGCGCCGCCGGCACCTACCCAATCAACCCAATGCAGGGTTTTCCGGGCGGGCGCTTCGTATCTGTGGGTCTTCGTGTGTCGAATCCTTTGCGGGGGATGGAGAATCGGAACGAGAGCAGGGGATCGGGCGCAGACGCGCAGCGAATGTCGGGAATATCTGACTCGACGTCCGAAAAGGACGTTGACGGCCTCAGTCGTCCAGAGCTCGTTGTCAATCGCGCGACAGCGGATTCGATCACCCTCATCATCTCAGCTCCTGGCGCCGAGCGAGTGGAGCTCACCGGTGATTTCACAGGCTGGGATCCGGTTGCTCTTACGTTGAATAAGGACGGTTCCTGGATTAGGTCGTTTGCGCTGGCCCGTGGTCAATATCAGATGAACGTCCGTGTGAATGGCGGCAAGTGGACTGTTCCCCGATCACTCCTGTCGATGGTCGACGAATTTGGAGGCGCAGTTGGACTGCTTATCATCGAGTGAGATCGAAAAAGTGACGGAATTCCCGGTACCATCAGTCTATCTAAACGTGAAACTTGTACTCTTGTTCGGTGCTCTCGCGTTTTCGTCGGCGTCAATGCAGGCGCAGAGTGTCTTTCGGGACCCAGCCGACCATCTCCGCGAGGTGCTTCCGGCAGATGTCGCGATGCGAGTGCTGGCGCGAATCGCAAACGCGCGGGCCCACCAGCTTCCCGCGGACGCGCTCGAAAATCGGGCGCTGAAGTTCGCCGCCAAGGGAGTTGATCCCCTCGATATCGAACGTTCTGTCAATGAGCAGGCGAGCAGGATGGAGCTTGCGCGAGCGGCGCTTTCGAGCGGGCGAGGGACTGCGGCCGCCGGGGACGAAATCGAAGCCGGTGCCGAGGCGATGCGGAAGGGCGTTGACGGATCGTCGGTGAGTCTGCTCGCCAAGAGTGCGCCGTCTGGCCGCTCGCTCGCCGTACCGCTTTTTGTAATCGGAAGTCTTACCGATCGTGGACTCCCATCCGATGAGGCAGTGCAGCGCGTTCTTGCTCGACTAAAGGAGCGCGCGAGTGACAGCGATCTCGAGGCACTTCCTGGCAATTCTGGATCGGCGAACGGACATTCTGGGGAGCGCGGCAGCGCATTCGGCCAAAGTCACAGACCGGCGAACTCAGGTCCGCCAGCTACCGCGGGTCCCCCGGCGGGTGTGCCCCGGAACGGCGCGTCGAACCACGTGAAGCCTGTTTCGCCGCACGGGCCGCCCGTTTCTCCGGTACACAGCTAAGGTCCAGCAAACTCGGTGACGCCCTCTGCGGCGAGCAGCGCTTTTTTGACACCGGGCAATCCGCTGTAGCCGCCAATCGATCCGTCGCTCATGACGACGCGATGGCAGGGAACGACAACCGCTACCGGATTCGCGCCGCACGCCTGCGCTACGGCGCGAGTTGCCTTCGGTCGATTGATCGCCTGGGCCACATCGAGATAAGTGCGGGTTTTGCCTGCCGGAATCGCCAGCAGCTGATTCCAGACCTCGCGCTGGAATTCTGTTCCCTGAAGATCGAGCGCCAAAGAATCGTCGAGGCGTCTTCCGCTGATTCGAGCCTGCACGGTCTTCAAAACGGGCCTGAGACCAGCGTCGTCTCGTTCTATTTCGGACTTGGGAAAGCGCGTGCGCAGCTCCGTTTCCGCTCCTTCCGCCGACTCTCTCAGTGTGACCGTGCAAATCCCCTTTTCGCTGGCCGCCACGAGGACGACGCCGAGCGCGCTTTCACCGGTTGTAAATCTTATTTGCATTCTTTATCTCGCCTTTCGGTTCACGATAATTGTCGCAGGGAAACCGGCGATGAGGAGCATCGATCGGCGCGCGCCATGATCATTGCTTCACACGATAACCCGGCCCGCGCAGCGCACGTCCGGGGAGCGCGTTGGTCGGTCGGCCCCCGTCAATAACTGGAACCCCGTTGACGAAAACATAACTGACTCCGGTCGCCACTTGCGCCGGATTCTCGTAGGTCGATCGATCGATAATGGTCGCTGGGTCGAAGACAGTGATGTCAGCGAACATGCCCGGCTTGAGTAAGCCGCGGTCGTTGATCCCGACACGCTGCGCCGCGAGCGAAGTCATCTTCCGAACGGCGAATTCAAGCGTGATTACCGAATCTTCACGGACGTAGCGTCCGAGAATTCGGGGGAAAGTCCCGAACGCGCGCGGATGCTCTCGCTCGGTGAACTGTCCTGTTGAGTCCGGGCTCAATGCGCCCGCGTCCTGACCCACCGACACCCAAGGTTGCTTCATCGCCAGACGCAATGCGTCTTCGTTGAAGGAGAAATAGATAGCGCCCGTCTCGCCCTTGTCGCCGATCAGAATGTCGAAGGCGGCGTCGTACGCGTCCTCGTTTCGCAGCTTCCCGACGTCTGTAAGCAACATTCCCTGGTACTTCTTCAATGAGTCCACTCCGACGTCGTTGATCATCGTTCGTGCAGCGCTGCGAAGTCCCTGCGCGCTATCCTGACCAAGCTCCATCTTGAGTCGCGCGCGGACCGCAGGATCTCTGAGTCGAACGATCATCGAATCTGGGCCGCCTTCCTGCACCCATGTGTTGAGCATCGCTGACAATCCAGTGGCGCTCGCGATGTACGGATACTGATCGGCGGTGATGTCGACTCCCGCGGCGCGCGCGGAATCGATCAACGCCACCGCCTGCACCATCTGCTCGAGCGTTCGCGATTTGATGTGTCGGATCTCGGCCCAAGTTCCGGCAGCGGACGCGATGCGTATGGTTTCGCGAATGGCATCGATCAGACCGGCACCTTCGCTCCTGATGTGCGCCGCGTACCCGCCCCTATAAGGCGTCGCGTATTTGGTTAGCGCGATGAGCTCGTCGGTCGAGAAGAAAGTACTGGGCAAATAAATCAGGCCGGTCCCGACACCAAACGCGCCATCACGCATCGCTGAATCGATCAGGGCGCCCATCTGCTTCATCTCGGCGTCCGTTGGATGCCGCGTCAGCTCGCCCATGACCGCTTCTCGCACCGAGCTCGTGCCTACGTACGTGCCAAGGTTGATGGCGGTGCCGTTTTTCTCGAGATACGTGAAGTATTCTCCGAGTGAACGCCACGGGTACCGCGGGTTAGGTGGCTGGCCAAACACTGTGATCGGCCACGCCGAATGGACTTCGCCCGTGATCTCGCTGGTGATTCCCTGAGTGATTTTGGAGATCGCGTGCGGTCCCCGAAGTATGGTGAGCTCCGAGTGTCCAAGCATGTCGATGAATCCGGGCGCAACGACCTGATCCCGCGCATCGATGACACGCCGCGCGTTAAGTCCGGGAATCGAAGGTCCGACGTACGCGATTCTATCCCCGACGGTGGCAACGCTGCCGCGATACCACGGGTTCCCGGTACCGTCGACGATGCGCGCGTTGGTGATGAGGATGTCAAACGGCGCAGTCGACGAACCGGTTGTTGGAACTGAGGCACATGCGTCGACAAGAGCGAGCGAAAAAACGCCGAGAAAAATCCTGAGTCGCATCGAACCTAGGATATTTTCTGCGTCTTCTTCTTGAGGAAGTCCATCAGGATGAATTGGCCGAGTGTCATCGTGTTGGTGAAATACGCCTTGCCCTTGCTGATCTCGGAGACGCGCTTCACGAATTCCACGAGGGCTCGATCGCGCGCGAGCATGAAGGTGTTGATAAGAATTCCGGCGCGACGGCAGTTAGCGACCTCGCGTAGCGTCGTCGCAATTACGGTGCTGTCGAGACCCATCGAGTTCTTATAGATCTGCCCGTTCGGCATCGTCATCGCGCTGGGTTTGCCGTCGGTGATCATCACGATCTGCCGCATATCCTTTTTCTGGGCCATGAGAAGCCGTCGAGCGAGCTTGAGTCCTTCCGCAGTGTTGGTGTGATAGGGGCCGACTTGCGCCTGGGGCAGCGTCGCGAGCGGAATTTCCTCGGCGGAGTCGTGAAAAAGCACGACCTGCAGCGTGTCGCCGGGAAACTGGGTGCGAATCAGGTGAGTGAGCGCGAGTGCGACTTTCTTTGCTGGCGTGAAGCGGTCTTCGCCGTAAAGAATCATCGAGTGCGAAGTGTCGAGCATGAGCACGGTCGCGCAGGATGACCGGTATTCCGCCTGGCGGACCATAAGATCACCGTAGTCGAGATCCATCGGCACCTCGAGCGAACCGGTCCGCGCAAGAGAATTTTTGAGCGTTTCGTTGACGTCCATATTGAGCACGTCACCGAACTCATACTCCTTGCTGTAGCCGTCCGACTCGATTCCCGTGGCGAGATGCGGGGTGTCGTGCGACCCGAAGCTCGATTTGCCGAGCGAGCTGAGGATGTGACGCAGACTCTTGTAACCGAGGAAATCGATGCCTTTGTCCGTCAGGTTGAACTGAACGCTTTTCGACGCCGCCTGCGCGAGACTTCCGCGCCCGGTGACAGGCTGGTGTCCGGCTGGCACCTGCGGCGGCGCCTGAAGATTCAAATATCCCTCTGCTGCGAGCTTCTGAATCAGGCTGTCGAGCAGCTCGCTCAGCTTTTCCTGTGATTCCTTGGTTCCATCTCCGCGCAGTGCTTCGAGAAGCTCCGGCGTGAATTGGCCGCTCTCAATCAGCGCGTCGAGGATGGCCTGACGCAGCGCTTCGACGGAGCGATCGGGCTCGGAGTCGAAGTCGTCGAAGTACGGATTGAAGTTCTGACCGCCGCCCGAGGCAAAACCGGATTGCAGCAGAAAATCCGCGAGCTTGTCGAGCAGCGCCTGAAGATCGACCGCGTCAGCAGCTTCCGGGCTGAACTTCGAGTAGGTATGGAAGCGCATGTCTCTAACATACAACCGGGGCACTGGGCATGTATAATCCTGTGCAATGCCCCTGACGCCCGCGCGGCCAGTAACAAAATCCATCAACCCATTCAGGGCGCTCGCGGTCCACCGGAACTTCCGTCTTTTCTGGACCGGTCAGACCGTCTCGCTGATTGGGACATGGATGCAGCAGGTTGGGCTCGGCTGGCTGGCCCTGCAACTCACGAACAGCGCGTTCCTCGTCGGAGTAGTAAGCGCGGCAGGGAGCTTTCCCGTACTGCTGCTTTCGCTCTACGGCGGCGTAGTCGCCGACAGAGTCAGCAAGCTCAAGATCGTGATCATCTGCCAGGCGCTGCTTCTCACGGAGGCCACCGCGCTCTGGTGGCTCACCTGGTCGGGTCGCGTCAACTTTCCCTGGCTCCTCGCGATCACGACGACCGGTGGCTTCATCTCGGCGTTCGAGATACCGGCGCGACAGGCGATGATCA
>DASQPS010000448.1:0-3032 GCA_035643845.1 Gemmatimonadaceae bacterium
GGCCGTTACACCGCGAACTGAATTCCGGTTTCTGCCCGCGCGAGTGACCCAGCGCGCCGGGCAGGGATCGGCTCTCCGGCCGCAGGTCAACACATGCCGGAGCTAACTGTAATCAAGGATGTTCCAAATGAAGAAAAGCAAATTGATGGAGATGTTCTTCCGCTTTCGGAAGAAGGACAACGCCCAAGCTGGCGCCATCAAAAGAGAGGAAATGCTCGCTGCCGTCAACGAAGCAGAGACGACCGCGAACAAACGGCCACGCGTCGCCCGCACGATCGGATTGACGGAGCAAAGACTGCGCGCTCGCAACAAACAATCCTGGATGACGAGCACAAAGGGGTGGAGCGGATTCTTCGGCCGGTTCACGACATCCGCGAAATGACACGCGCGGGACAGGCATAGTTCCACGGGGATCTTCAACCCCGATCGTTAGAAGAGCACAGCTCAATCATGAGCGGTTCAATCCGAGCTTGCCATTTGATAGCTAATAAGCTATCATAGGTCCATGGCAGGCAAGGGTCCAAATGCAGGAGGGCTGCTGCAGGCCGCCCGATTACGCGCAGGGCTATCCCAGCGCGACCTCGCGCGGAAGGCGCGCACTGCCCAGTCGGTTGTCGCGAGAATCGAGCTCGGTGAGACGAGCCCGTCCTGGGTGACGCTGACGCGATTGCTCGAGGCGGCTGGTTTCGCTATCACCACGGGCCTCCGGCGCGTGCGTCCTGATCCGCAGATGCTCGATGACGTCCCGCGCATTCTCGCGCTCACGCCGGAACAGCGTCTCCGCGAAGTCGCGGAAGTCAGTCGCTTCCTCTCGGCAGCGCGGCGTGTCTGAAATTGCGCCGCTCGATCCCGAGCAGCTGCTGAAGACACTGAAACGGCACAAGGTAGACTTTGTTTTAATTGGCGCGCTGGCGGCGCGTCTCTATGGATTTCCAAGACTGACAGCGGACGCGGACATTACTCCGGCAGGCGATCTGCCGAACCTCGAGAGGCTCGCTGCTGCCCTCAAGGATCTTCACGCCAAAGTCTATACCGAGTCAGTTCCGGAAGGACTGTCCTTCGATTGCTCGGCCAAAACGCTCGCACGTGCGCGGATGTGGAACCTGGTTACAAAGGCTGGTCGTGTCGACATTGCATTCGAACCTGCCGGCGTCGAGGCGTATGGGGACCTGAGGAAGGACGCTGAGCATTTCGAAGCATTCGGCGTCCGTTTTCTCGTCGCTTCACTCGACGATATTATCCGGTCCAAGGAAGCCGCGGGCAGGCCGAAAGATGTCGACGACGTCGTGCTACTCCGCGCGCTGAAGCAGACGAGAAAGTAATGTCGCGTCCGACCATACCAGTCGACATGCGAACTGCAACTTAAAAACTACCGGCGGGCGGCTTTGGGCCGAACCGGCCGGTGGCTACGGGCTCTCCGGTGGCGCCGCGACTATCCGCTCAGTCCCACGCTACCACCCTTCTGACACCAACTACTAGCTGATCTGAATGTAGTTCGTGTAGTAGGAGTTGTTGCCGTTGTTCTGCAGTTGCAGCGTTACGTTGTCTCCCTGACGGATGGCAGTCGCCGGGACAGTCTGATTGCGGTACACCACCTGTGTCCGGTTGTCGTACTGGACCCAAAAGGCCTGGTTGTTCGAGTTATCCCGGACCTCGATCCTCTGATTGCGGATATCCGTGCTGACAACGTTCCCATATACCTGCCCGTTCGTCTGCTGCGTTCCGCCACCAAGGATGTTGCCCAACAAGCCGCCGTTGCAGGCTCCCGCTGTGAGAAGTGCACCGCTCGCTGCGAGGATTGCTGCTGCTCTTTGAAAGGTTCTCATACGTCGCTCCTATGGGTTGAGCTCCATAAAGGCAAACACAATGCCCGCGACGTCGCGGAAGCGCGACGGCCGACGCGAGCTGACATCTCGGCAGCTTACTTATCTACTGCGATGTGACAGCGCCGTACCAATTCGAGTCTTATGGTATGCGCCCCTTCCTCCTCCCAATCGGCGGCTGCATCTGCGTCGCTCTCGCCTGCAGCTCCAACCCTGCGCCGAATAATTCCGCTCGGGTCCAGACACCGACACCGGAGTACACCGGCGTCTACGTGAGCACGCCCGATGAAGATTATTTCGTCCCTTGCGGTATCCCGGACGTCGGCGACACCTGGAGTCTCGATTTCCACGACAACGATCCCGCCGCTCCGTTCCTGAAGGTGACGGCCATTCGCGGTAATCCTCCGGTCACCCACTTCATTCGCATCCGCGCCCGACTCGGCTCACCGAGCAACTACAATGTCGGCTTCCAGACGCGCCAACTCGCTGTGGATTCGGTGCTCGAAGTGAAAGAAATACTCGAGCCGTGCGCCGGCTTCGGCGTGCCCGCAACATGGACGGGCGTCCCGGGAAAAATCTCGAATCCAAAGGCAATCGCGCTCAGCGACGACGCATCGCTTGCGGCAACAATGGACAACGACCGCGATATCAGTATCTGGGCGACGGATCGCGGCGTGCTGTTGAAAAAATTCTCGTCGTTAGCGAAGCGTGACGCGCGCACGACCGGCAACGCCCTGATGACTTTCTCCCGCGATGGAAAACTCCTGGCCGTAGGAACCGGCGCAATCGTTCGCGTCTGGCGCGTCGCTGATGCGAAACCGGTTTTCACGCTGGCGCTCAAGGACAGCGCGGCCGTCGCCAGGGAGAGGGCCGGGCTTCCGAATCCCGGCTATACGCTGCCAGCGCCTCCGAGCTTCTACGGCGTCATCCAGCATCTCGTCTTCAACAGAACCGGAACGATGCTCGCGACGACGAACTTGTTTTCCTCGATCGTCTGGTCGATGAAGACTGGCAGGAAGCTCGCGGAATTTGAGCGCGGCTACGACTTCCAATCCAAACTGCTCTTCGTCGGCGACGGCCTGCTCATGATTGCCGATAGCGGACGCATGGTGATCCGCCCGTATCTCGGCGCCGCGCCCGTTATCCGACCAGGCACCCGTGCGAAAGCCACGGAGTACGTGGTGATGAGTCCCGACGAACGGTGGGTCG
>DASQPS010000449.1:0-6000 GCA_035643845.1 Gemmatimonadaceae bacterium
CCGCCCTGGAAGCGGTCACCCGTCTCAACGCCGACGGCATCAGCGCATCGCTTGATTTGCTGGGCGAGAGCGTACACAACGAAGCCGAAGCACGCGCCGCCGGACAGGCCTACGTGAACATGCTCGACAAAATCTACGAGCGAGGCGCCGATGCCAACGTCTCCGTGAAGCTCACCGCGATGGGTCTCGACATCTCGGAAGATCTGTGCGTTGCGACAATGCACAAGATTCTCCAGCGGGCGCGCGAGTATCGCACGTTCGTCCGCATCGACATGGAGTCGAGCGAGTACACGCAGCGCACGCTCGACGTGTTCGAGCAGCGACTATATCCGTCGTTTCGCGAAAACGTGGGAATCGTCCTTCAGAGCTATCGGTACCGGACGTTCGCGGATGTCGAGCGGGCAAATCTTATCAAGGCTCGCGTCCGAATCTGCAAAGGCGCATACAAGGAGCCGGAGACAGTTGCCTTCCCGTCGAAGAAAGATGTCGATGCGAACTACGTCCGCTGCATGCACGCGCTAATGCTTCACGGCAATTATCCCGGCATCGCGACCCATGACGAAGCCATCATCAGAGAGGCGAAGCGATTTGCAAAACAGAATCAGATCGCACCGACGCGCTTCGAGTTCCAGATGCTGTATGGAATCCGTCGCGACCTCCAGCATCAGCTCGTGCGTGAAGGATATCGCATGCGGGTTTACGTCCCGTTCGGAACTCAGTGGTACCCGTATCTCATGCGACGACTCGCCGAGCGCCCCGCCAACGTGGCATTCCTCACCGGCAATCTCGTGAAGGAGATGGTCGGGAACCGGCGGAAAAAATAAATGGGGCGATTCATTCCCCCGGATCCCTCCAAGGGCGACCCGAACACGATTGGCGGCTACATGGCAGTCCACGATCGGCCCGCCGCATTCGAGGGAAGCGATGGTGCGTCGTACAGTGTGGAGATCGTCACGGACACAACCGGCGACGCGAGTCGTCCGTTCGCGGCGTACCTTCTCTTCGTCCGCTGGCGCGAGGGCGACCCAGTTGCGAGCGGGCATCTCGAAACGGAGTTTCTTGCGTGGGCGGACAATGAAGACGAGGCCCGAAGCTCGGTCGGCGCACTCATGCTGAACGATGTGAAGAGACGACTGGATGAATTGATCCAGGCGAGGAAAGCAGAGCTCCGTCCATGGTGGGATGCGATGCGCCAAGAGGGTAGCAGTTGACCCGTACAGAAGGCGTCGTGCTGAAGGGGACTGGCGGTGTCTGGCATGTCCGCGCGGAATCCGGCGACATATATGAAGCGTCGCTTCGTGGACGTCTCAAACAGGAGCGGGAAGAGAGCAGAAAGCTCGCGGTCGGCGATCGTGTTGCACTCGAGCTCGACCAGCGCGGTGCGCATTGGGCTATTGCGGAGATTCTTCCGCGCTATTCTCAGCTGGCGCGTCGCGCACCGGGCGCGGGACAGGGTGAACGTATCGTTGCGGCGAACGTCGATCAGGTCGTCATCGTGTTCGCTGCCGCCCGGCCCGATCCACACCGCCGTATGCTCGACCGATTCCTCGTCATTGCTGAAGCGAATTCCCTTCAATCGCGCATCGTCATCAACAAGGTCGAGCTCGTCGACAGAGGTACGGTGGAGAAAAATTTCTCCGATTACGCCACGGCCGGCTATTCAGTCCACTACACCAGCGTCAAGCAGAACATCGGGCTCTCGGAGCTGCACGACGAGCTCGCGGGAAAGACATCGGTGCTCACCGGACCGTCCGGCGTCGGAAAATCATCTCTCATGAACGCCATGTACCCTGGCCTCGGCCTTCGCGTCGGCGAGATCAGCGAGTCGGTGAACAAGGGTCAGCACACTACGGTCGGTGCACTCCTTCATCCCCTCCCCGATGCGGGATACGTCGTCGACACTCCGGGACTACGTGAGGTAGGGATGTGGGGACTCGCAGCGGAACATCTTGACGAGTGTTTCCGCGAGCTTCGCCCTTTTATTCCTGAATGCAAGTTCGGCAACTGCACCCACCGGGTCGAGCCAGGCTGCGCCGTTCGTGGAGCGGTCGAATCTGGCGCCGTGAGCGCCGAGCGGTACGACAGTTATTTGAGATTGCGCGACGAGCTGGAAGACTCGGAAAAAAAATGGGCGCCCTATTCCGCCGCAACCAAACCCCAGAAACGTCGCAGTTAGTCGCCATCGCGCGAGTGCGACGGACCTAGTCGCCGCGCAGATCAACTACCCAGTCGATCTCGATCTCCCTCGATAACGAGTCGCGCACCGAGCAATATCTGTTTGCCGATAACTCGATCGCGCGCAAAGCCTGTGCTTTCTCTATCCCGCGCCCAGCGATCGTGAAATTGAGCGTGATATGCTTGTAACGCCTCGGAACCGTCTCGACGCGCTCGCCAATTACATCGATGGCGAGCGATGAAATAGGTGTCCGCTGCTTCTCGAGAATGTCGATGACGTCGTACGACACGCACGTGGCCAGCGCACTGAGCAGCGCTTCAGGTGGACTCTGACCTGTTTCGCCCTCACCATCTAAGCGAGCCGTCGGTCCACCTGGACGCCCGGTATCGAAGCGATGGCCGCCCACCCAATCGACATGAATACGCGAAGGCTTGGCGACCGTTTGTACCGGCGCCCCAGTCACTTTTCGGCGCCTTTTTCGATGGGAGCCCGCACGGTGTTGCCCCACTCCGTCCAGCTGCCGTCGTAGTTTCTCACGCGATCGTAACCCAGTAGATAGGTCAGCACGAACCAGGTATGAGAGGAGCGCTCTCCAATCCGGCAGTAGGCGATGATGTCGTCGCCTTTCTTCAGGCCTTTCTCTTTTTCGTAAATGCCGCGCAGCGACTCCGCGTCCTTGAATGTTCCGTCCGGATTTGCCGCGCGGGCCCACGGGACGCTGCGTGCGCCCTTGATGTGGCCGCCCCGTAGTGTGCCTTCCTGCGGATAATCGGCCATGTGGGTTCGCTGCCCGGTGAACTCCTCGACCGAGCGAACGTCTATGAGAGGCTTGCCCGCTGACGAGTGCTCGCGCACCTGCTGGAAGAACGCCCGTATCTTTTCATCCGAGCGTTTCGGCGCCTTATAGCTCGTTTTCGGAAACCGGGGAACCTCGGTATCGAACGGTCTCCCTTCCTGCTCCCACTTGACGCGACCTCCATCGAGGAGCTTGGCGTTAGTGAATCCGAAAAGCTGGAATACCCAAAATGCGTACGCCGCCCACCAGTTGTTCTTGTCGCCGTAAAAGACGACGGTCGTATTTTCGTCGATTCCCTTTTCGCGCAGCAGCTTCTCGAACTGCTCGGACGACACGTAGTCGCGCAGAACCGGGTCGTTGAGGTCCTGGTGCCAGTCGACCTTTTGCGCCCCCGGAATGTGTCCCGTCTCGTACAAGAGCACGTCCTCGTCACTCTCTACGATCCTGATTCCCGGGTCATCCAGATGCTCGGCTAGCCAACCCGTGCTCACCAGGACTTCAGGATGCACGTAACCTTTTGATTTGATTCCCGTGTCGACGGCGGCCGCGTCGGTTGAAACTGCTGCGCTCATGAACTGCTCCTTTTGGAGGAGAGGCTTTAGGATAATCAGCGGACCGGAACTATGGGACGAGGAGAATTCGATCTCGCTGTATCTTTCCAATATGGACGATGCGGACAAGCCAAGGATGGACGCGTATTCGCGACATGTGCTTGTGTGCACTGGAAATTTCTGCTCGCCTGAACGCCGCGGGTCGGAGCTATACTCTCTGCTCGCGGATCTTTTGCAGCGCGAGGGCCTTCTCTTCGGCCCGAACCGGGTGAAACGAGGTGAGACCCCGTGCCTCGGCGTCTGCAGCGGCGGGCCGATCGTCGTCGTGTATCCCGAAGGCATCTGGTATTATGGAGTGACCCCCGCGCTCCTCGAGCGAATCGTCGTCGAGCATCTCCGGGACGGCGTCCCGGTTGACGAGGCCGTATTTCACCACCTCTGAGAGCGTTTTTTCAGGTCTTCCGCAGGTCGGTTAGCGTCCTGTCATCCGATTGTCTTAACTTTCCTCGCATCAACCCTCGTCGCAGTGAACCCGCCAAACCCATTCAATCCACGCAGACTCGCGCTTGGTGCTGCGAAGAAACTGATCTTCGAGAATGAGGATCCGGAAACGGCGCTCGAGCGGATCGCCAGATTCACCTCCACTGACAACCGCGGGACTCAGAGCCCGGAGAGCAAGACAATGTCACGCACGCGCGCAACCATTCTGGACAATCTCGACGAGATGTATCGCGAAGCATTCGAGCGGGCGAAGGCAACTGGTGATGCCAGCCAGATGCAAACGCTCGATTTCGCGTATCGTAGAGAACAGCTCTACTTCGAGATCTTGCTCGACGTTCGCGACGCATTAGAGCGCAGGTAGCTTGACGCGCGCCGGCGCCCCCGAGTCATGAACGGCGCCTGGGGCTGGATCGGGTTCAACGTCGCTGTCCTCGCGATTCTGGCACTCGACCTCGGCGTTCTCCATCGCCGATCCTCCAAGGTTTCCGTCAAGGAAGCCGCGACGTGGAGCGCAGTCTGGGTCGCGCTGTCACTCTGCTTCGCGTTCGCCATTTATCGAACTCTCGGCAGACAATCGGGCCTGGAGTTTGTGACGGGCTACCTGATCGAATACGCACTCTCGGTCGACAACATCTTCGTATTTGTTCTGATTTTCTCGTATTTCAGCGTCCCCGAGAAATACCAGCACCGTGTTCTTTTTTGGGGAATCGTGGGCGCTCTCATTTTGCGCGGTGTGATGATCCTCGTGGGATCGGCCCTCGTAACGAGGTTCGAGTGGGTTCTGTACATCTTCGGTGCATTCCTGGTCTTCACCGGTCTCCGCGTGGCGTTCCAGAAGGCGGAGGAGACCTATAACCCCGAGAGAGACCCGGTGCTTCGGCTAACGCGCCGCGTCCTTCCAGTGACGAATGACTATCGCGGCGACAGTTTTTTCGTCCGCGAACCCGACGCAACAGGCAGGCTTCGCTACGCCGCGACTCCACTCTTCATCGTGCTGCTCATCGTCGATACAACGGATATCATCTTTGCCACCGACTCGATCCCGGCAATTTTCGCGGTTACGCGAGATCCGTTCATCGTCTACACGTCCAACATCTGCGCAGTCCTCGGACTCCGAGCCCTTTATTTCCTGCTGGCTGGTGTCGTCGACAAATTCGTCTATCTCAAGCTCGGTTTGTCGATCGTCCTTGTTTTCATTGGCGCCAAGATGCTCGCGGATCCGTTCATCCATTTGCCAATCGTTGCCTCGTTGGGGGTAGTTGGTGCAGTCCTCGCCGCATCGATCCTCGCTTCCCTCCGCTCGCAGCGGGTTGGGCACTAAAGCCCATCTTTGGGTTACCCTACAGGCGGGACCACCGTCTTTCTCGAGACTTTTCCATTTTACGCAAATTCCAGGATCCCAGAATGAGGCTTTCTTTACGCGTCGCGAGCGCGGCGCTGATTTCCGCCGTTCCCATTTCTCACCTGCATGCCCAAACTGCAGGGAAAGCTCTAGCCATCGATTTCCGAACGACCATTGCCGTCGAGGGTACGCCTGATACGGGCGTGATTGTTGGTCACGCCATGGGGACTGCATCGAAGATGCGCCTCGACGTGTCGATGAAAGGCGCCAACGCACATGTCAGCCCCATCGCCGACAGCGCCGTAACCATGATCGTGACTGATAGCGGTAAGACCATCGCCTACCTCGATGCGAAGAAGAGTCAGTACCTGCGCGTACGCCCTGCGGAGATGATTGCTCAGGCACAGCAGATGGGCGGAATGAAAATGGATTTTTCCGAGACCAACGCAAAAGTTGATAACCTTGGCGCCGGTCCCGTGCTCCTCGGCCATCCGACCTCGCACTACCGAGTTGCAACGGGGATGACTATGACCATCAGCGCGATGGGACAGCAGCAGGTAGTCAAAGTCTCGAGCACCAACGACACCTACTACGCGACCGACATTGCCGGCGACCTGAATCCGTTCGCAAGCCT
>DASQPS010000450.1:0-4388 GCA_035643845.1 Gemmatimonadaceae bacterium
CGATTCAGGCGATTGTCGATGAAGATCAACTGTCGCTGGCTATCGGACGCAACGGACAGAACGTCCGCCTTGCTTCCGAGCTGACCGAATGGAAGATCGAGCTTTATTCCAGCAGAGAATGGATGGAACGCGGCTCCGATCAGCCGATTTTCGCGCCGCTGCCGACCGACGAGCCGGTTTCGGGCGTCAATCCGCGTCTCGCTGACATAGAGGGTATGCAGCCCGCCACGGTTGCTGTGCTCGAGGAAGCGCGTTACCGGACCCTCGACGACATCATCGATCTCGAGCGCGAGGATTTCCTTCGTCTACCAGGAATTGCGCCAGAGGAAGCGGATCGCCTCATGGCAATCATCAATGAGCTGACGACGGATGAACCTTCCGAAACACCTCAAGAAGCGGTCACAGTGACGGCGAGCGACGCCGAGGCGGGAACGGAGATGGCGTCAGAAGGTGGCAGCGCCGCCGCCGCAGAAATAAAGGGCGAGCAGCCGGAGTAGGAAGTGAATGCAGCTGACGCGCGGAAGCTTCTCGGCCTGATTGGCCTTGGAGTACGCGGGCGCGGCGCCATTGTCGGTGTGCAGCAAGTAAGGGAAGCGGCGCGACGGGGAAAATTGCAAATGGCTATTGCGGCCCCCGACGCTTCGCGTAACAGTTTGGAGAAAGTGTTGCCGCTCCTGCGAGCGAGAGGAATAATTGTGGTCACGGGACCATCCGCGGCCGAGCTTGGATCCGCCGTTGGGCGAGAGGCGACAGCGGTGGTGGGAATTGTTGACAGAGGTCTGGCAAAGGGGATTCGGGCGCTCAGCCCGACGCCAATGCTGGACGGCCGTAAGGAGGAGTTGGGTTGAGCAAGCTTAGAGTACATGACCTGGCCGGTGAATTCGGCGTTTCCAGCGACGAGGTGATCAATCTTCTTCGCCAGATGGACGTTCCGGTTCGCAGCCATCTCAGTCCATTGAGCGATGACCAGGTCGCCCGCATTCGCGCGCGTTGGGAGCGCGAGAAGAGAGCGCGTGTCGCCGCTCCCGCGGCTGCTACGAGACGACGCCGCGGAGCGACACCCACACCGGCTCCCGAAGTAAAGCCCGAGCCTGTGCCTGCCGCCGATGCAGCGCCTGCGAGACGGCGTCGTCGCGTTGCTGCGGAACCCGTCGTTGAGACCGCTGCACTCGAAATAGCGTCAGCTCCGGACATCAAGGGGACGCCCGCCGCCCCGGTCGCGCCGACTCCAGCCCCGATTGCGGCGTCGGCCGGTGACGCAGCGGTTGCCGATCGGCCGCGGTCCGCGCCGAGCGCGCCTTCGCGTCCAGCTCCTGCGCCGCCTGCACCTGTCTCGCACGGTTCTGCGTCCGCACCTCCGACGTCATACAGCAGCGATCGTTCGGAGACGCGCGAGCGTCAGCGTCCACAACCAGTCGTCCCCGGAGCTCCGCGTCCTCGACCCATCGCAACTGGCGCTCCCTATTCGCCCCCACGTCCGGTTGCGTCCGCTGCACCGGGTGCGGGTACCGCGCCACCGCGTCGGGAGGATCGTGGCGGACAGGGTCGTGGCGAAGAGCGCGGAGCGCGCCGCGGCAAGAAGGGAAAGCGCGGTGTTGATCAGGAAGCGGTATCCGCGAACATCGGCAAGACGATGGCATCGATGCGCGGTCCCATCCGTCGTGGTGGTGCGCGTCGCGCTGACGATGGCACCTACCGCGAAGAGTTGGCTGCGCAGCGCCAAGCCGAGGTCGAGCGAGAGAAGAAGACGGTACGCGTCAACGAGTTCATCACCGTTAGCGAGCTCGCGCAGATCCTAAAAGTTCCTGCTGTGCAAATCGTCGGGTTCGCGTTCAAGAATCTCGGCCTGATGGTCACTATCAATCAGCGGCTCGACTTCGACCAGATCGAGCTGATTGCGGGAGAGTTCGGGTTCCAGGCGGTGAAGGAAGAGGAGTACGCCGCCGACTTGAAGACCGCCGCTCCCGCGGAGGATACCGCCGAGCAGCTCGAGCCACGTCCGCCGGTGGTGACGATCATGGGCCATGTCGATCACGGCAAGACGTCGCTACTCGACTACATTCGCAAATCCAACGTCGTCGCTGGAGAGTCGGGCGGAATAACGCAGCACATCGGCGCGTACCACGTTTCGTTGCCTGGCGGAAAAGCAATCACGTTCCTCGACACGCCGGGCCACGAAGCCTTCACCGCGATGAGAGCGCGTGGAGCGCAGGTAACGGACATCGTCGTGCTCGTCGTCGCCGCTGATGACCAGGTGATGCCGCAGACCATCGAGGCGATTTCGCACGCCAAGAACGCCGGCGTGCCGATCATCGTTGCGATCAACAAGATCGACGTGCCGGGCGCCAATCCGATGAAGGTGAAACAAGATCTTCTGCAGCAGGGCGTCGTGCTTGAGGATTTCGGTGGAACTGTTCTCGCCAGCGAAGTGTCGGCCAAAAAAGGAACGAACATCGACGCGCTTCTGGATCAGATTCTCCTCCAAGCCGAGATCCTCGACCTCAAGGCAAATCCGAACCGCAGCGCACAAGGCGCAGTCGTCGAAGCGCAGCTAGATCCAGGCAAGGGACCTGTGGCAACGGTCCTTGTGAGCAATGGCACGTTGCGCGTCGGCGATGACTTCATCTGCGGGATGTACTCCGGTCGCGTCAGGGCGCTCCTCGACGAACGCAGTCGCAACGTCAAGGACGCTGGTCCCGCAATTCCGGTGCAAATTCTCGGAATCGGCGGCGTGCCGATGGCCGGCGATCAGTTCGTCGTTGTCGAGGATGCGATGGAATCGCGCGAGATCGCGCAGCGCCGCCAGCGCCTCGACCGCGAAGCGAAGAGCCGTCGCACGGCGAAAGGCGTCATTTCGCTCGAGGATTTCATGTCGCAAACTGCGCCCGGCCAGGCGCGGACGCTGCGCATAGTCATAAAGGCGGATCAAGGCGGACCAGCGGAAGCGCTGGCAGACGCGCTCGCGCAACTTTCGAACGAAGAAGTTTCCGTCGAAGTCATCCATCGCGGCGTTGGCGCGATCACCGAAAGCGACATCCTTCTCGCTCGCGCATCCGGAGCGATCATTGTCGGGTTCAACGTTCGGCCCGACAACAATGCGCGTTCCGCGGCCGATCGGGAGGGCGTCGAGATCAAACTGTACAAGATCATCTACGAGGCTGTAGAAGACGTCCGTGCGGCGCTCGAAGGCATGTTGCGTCCAGAGGAGCGTGAGGTCGTGCTCGGCGAAGCCGAGGTACGCGAGCTGTTCAAGGTTCCACGCATGGGCGTGATCGCCGGGTGCTCGGTGCGAAGCGGCGTGATCAACCGACAAGGCAGGGTTCGCGTGATTCGCGACAGCACCGAGGTCTACGACGGAAACATTTCTTCGCTGCGCCGCTTCAAGGACGATGTCAAGGAAGTGCGCGAAGGATTCGAGTGCGGTATCGGCGTCGAGAATTTCAACGACATCAAAGTCGGTGACGTCCTCGAGTGTTACCGTAAGGAGCAGGTGGCGCGCACATTGACATCCGCGGCGGGCGCTTCTGCGTAACACCCGTCGAGCGGATCGCGTCGCCGAAGCGGTCCGCGTCGAGGTTGCGACCTTCCTCACTGAATCGGCAAAGGATCCGCGAATCGTTGGCTTCGTTACCGTCACGGGCGCCGAAGTCAGTCCCGATCTGCGCCACGCGCGGGTATACGTGAGTGTTCTCGGCAGCGAGTCGGAGAAAAAGGCCACCTTCGATGGGCTCGATAGCGTAGCCTCGCACCTGCGCTCTCGCGTCGCTCGGGCGCTCAGGCTCCGCGTTGCCCCGGAGATTCAGTTCAAGGAAGACGATACGATCGCTCGAGCCGCCAGAATCGAGTCGCTGCTTGCCGACGTCAAACGACACGACGACTCGGGCGCGCGGAGAAGCGAAGACGACTGATCCGTCCGGAGCGGAAAACTCCCGGGCCGAAGGCCTGCTGCTTGTCGACAAGCCCGAGGGCATGACTTCTCACGACGTCGTGCAGCGCGTGAGGCAAATTTACGGGGAGCGAAGCATTGGACATCTCGGCACCCTGGATCCCTTCGCGACGGGTCTCCTTGTACTCCTCATTGGACGCGTGACGAGGCTCGCGAACTTTCTCGACACCGAGCCCAAGATTTATCTGGCAACGATCCGCTTTGGATCGGAGACGGACACCGACGATGCAACCGGAACGGTGGTGCGAAGCGCTGAGCCCCCGCCGACTGCGGCTGTGCGCGAGGCCTTAGAATCTCTTACCGGAACGCTGGCGCAAATTCCTCCAGCATTTTCCGCCAAGAGCGTTGACGGCACCCGGGCTTACCAGGCGGCGCGTCGTGGCGAGCCGCTGGACCTCAAACCGGTTGAAGTGAGAGTGCATCGGTGGGAGATTCTCGAGCT
>DASQPS010000451.1:0-9465 GCA_035643845.1 Gemmatimonadaceae bacterium
GCCGAGGGACTGGCGCAGCGCGTTGCAAACGGTGATGTGCCCGAAAGTCTCAAGAACAAACGCCTCGTGGCTCTGGACCTCGGCGCCTTGATCGCTGGAGCGAAGTTCCGCGGCGAGTTCGAAGAAAGACTAAAAGCCGTCCTGAAAGAAGTTACTGAGGGCGAAGGCCAGTTCATCATGTTCATCGACGAGATGCACACGCTTGTTGGTGCAGGGAAGGCGGAAGGATCGATGGATGCGGGCAACATGCTCAAGCCGATGCTTGCCCGTGGCGAGCTTCGCGTTGTTGGCGCGACAACGCTCGATGAGTACAGGAAGAATATCGAGAAAGACGCGGCACTCGAGCGAAGATTCCAGCCCGTCTACGTCGGCGAACCGAGCGTCGAGAGCACGATCGCGATCTTACGCGGGCTCAAGGAACGCTACGAAGCTCACCACGGCGTTCGAATAACGGACGGGGCGATCGTCGCCGCCGCCACCTTGTCGAACCGGTACATCGGCGACCGGTTCCTTCCTGACAAGGCAATCGATCTGGTGGACGAAGCAGCGTCGAGACTTCGCATCGAGATCGACTCGATGCCGCAGGAAATCGACGAAGTCGAGCGCCGCATCACCCAGCTCGAGATCGAACGCCAGGCGCTTCAAAAGGAAAAAGACAAGCCGTCACGCGACAGGCTCAAAGCGCTCGAGCGAGAGCTGGCGGAGCTGAAGGAAAAATCTTCTACCATGAAGGCGCAGTGGCAGCAGGAAAAAGAAGTGCTCGGCAGCGTGGCGAAGATAAAGCAGCAGATCGAGCAAGCGCGGATCGAGGCGGAGCAGGCAACTCGACGTGGCGATCTGCAGAAAGCGGCCGAGATCGCATACGGGCAGATACCAGCGCTCGAGAAACAAATGCGAGAAGCGGAGGAAAAACTCGCGAGCCGCCAGGAAGGCGGAGCTCGCTTTCTCAAAGAGGAAGTATCCGCCGAGGATGTAGCTGAGATCGTCGCGCGCTGGACCGGAATTCCGGTTTCGCGAATGATGGAGGCGGAGCGTGAGCGCCTGACTCGGTTGGAAGACGTGCTCGCCACGCGAGTGATCGGTCAGGAAGAAGCCGTGCGAGCTGTCGCGAACGCCGTCCGACGCTCCCGCGCCGGCTTACAGGATCCCAACCGTCCGATTGGCTCGTTCATCTTTCTCGGCCCAACTGGTGTCGGAAAAACCGAAACAGCGCGCGCTCTCGCCGAGTTCCTGTTCGATAACGAGCAGGCGATGGTTCGTATCGACATGTCCGAATACATGGAGAAGCACGCGGTCGCCCGGCTTATCGGCGCTCCTCCTGGTTACGTTGGCTTCGAGGAGGGCGGCCAGCTCACGGAGGCGATCCGGCGCCGCCCGTATTCAGTCGTGCTCTTCGACGAGATCGAAAAAGCGCACCCGGACGTCTTCAACATTCTTCTTCAGATTCTGGACGATGGACGGCTCACTGATTCCCAGGGCCGAACTGTCGATTTCCGAAACACCGTCATCATCATGACGTCGAATATCGGAAGCACCTTCATTCTCGAGCACGCAGGCGAAGATCGTGCTATGATCGAAGCGCAGGTGACCAATGCGCTGCGTCAGCATTTCCGTCCCGAATTTCTCAATCGTGTCGACGACGTCATCATTTTCCGACCCTTGGGCAAAGGAGAGATTCAGCACATAATCGATCTCCAGCTTGCGCGTCTCGAGCGTCTCCTCGCCGACAGGAAACTGACCCTGGAGTTAACACCCGAGGCACGCGAAGTACTCGCGACGGAAGGTTACGATCCCGCGTTTGGTGCTCGGCCACTCAAGCGCGCAATCCAGAGGCTCCTGCAGAATCCACTTGCGCTGGCGGTACTCGAGGGAAAGTTCAGCGAGGGAGATCACATCGTTGTCGGCCGGGATTCGAAGGGCGAGCTCACATTCAGAAAGGCGACAGAGCCAGCGCTTGCCGGCAGATAGCGGAACCTCGGCCAACGCACTCGGCTCCGCGCCGGCGCGTCATTTCGAAGACGAACAGTATATTCGCAACGCTCTCGATCTCGCGCGCGAGGCCAAGAAGAGAAACGAAGTGCCTGTCGGGGCGATCGTCGTCCAGCGCGGTGCGATCATCTCTGCTGCGACGAATCGCACGATCCGCGATCAGGATCCCACCGCGCACGCCGAGATGCTTGCGATCCGCGAAGCTTCGTCGAAGCTCGACACCTGGCGGCTCGACGACTGCACTCTTTACGTAACTCTCGAGCCGTGCGCCATGTGCGCTGGTGCGATCGTTCTATCTCGACTCAAAAGCGTCGTTTTCGGCGCGTGGGATGATAAAGCGGGCATGGCAGGATCCGTCGGTGACCTCTTGAGGCATCCGTCGCTCAACCACCGGCCCGAAGTGAGAGCGGGCGTCCTCGCTGACGAGTGCGCGCTACTCCTGGCAGAATTTTTCCGCGCTCAGCGCAGTCCTGCCGCGGGTTGAACAAGGCATTCAGCGAGAATAAGTTGCAAGCTTGCAGGACAGGTGGCCGAGTGGTTGAAGGCACCGGTCTCGAAAACCGGCATACCGGTGAACCCGGTATCGAGAGTTCGAATCTCTCCCTGTCCGCTTTGTAATGAGGAGAACGCGAGCGCCAGAACCCGATGCGCCGCGCCGCCAAACGATGTAGGGACGGGTGGCCGAGTGGTTTAAGGCGCACGCCTGGAAAGTGTGTGTACGTTAATAGCGTACCGTGGGTTCGAATCCCACCCCGTCCGTTGTGCCACAACGACTTAGCTCGCTTTGAATGGCGAGCTTTTTAGTCTCTCCAAACGTCGATTGTGTTGAAATGCTGCGCGGCACGCCTTCAGATACAATTCTGACGGACGACCAATTTTAGCTTGATTCTGCTTCCACGTCTCGGACGATCTTCTGACGGGCCCTAATACCGTGGCCTCAAGCGCTGGGAACGATGCCCATGCGTTGCGGGCTGGGCGGTCGCAGCTTTATTAGCTCGTTGGCAAGACCACCCTAAACCAAGGAGTGAACGATGATCGGATCACGCAATCGCTTCGTCGTAGCCCTCTGCGCCGTGATTGGTGTCGCTCTATTAGCGATTGCCTACACAGGCGCTGGCACGAGCAGCAGCGCGGCGTACGCGTTGCGCATTCTGCTCGCGACGTTAACGGTGATTGTGGCCGGGCACGCGTTGATCCGCTGGGATGTGCCATTGCTGTTAATCGCCGCTGGATTAGTAGCATGGTCAGTCGACACGTTCAACCCGCACAGCATACTCGCGTACGTCGGAATTGCTCTCTTTCTTGGAGGCTTCTTCCTGATGCGCAGACGTGGCACCGTGACCCCGCGCGACACCGGAGGCTGAAGACCACCTCCTCCCATGGTACACGTCACCGGGAGTCTTCATCATGTATTGCGCCGCAAGAGGTATCGTTATCGGCGCTGCCGCACTGGCTGTCATTACCACAGCCTGCAGCGATGGCACCAGCCCAAACAGCAACGAAGCCACTCTTCACGAAGGAGTACCAGTTAGGCTAACGGGCGGAATCCAAGTATCCGCTCTCGTTAACGGAAAGGTCATGTCCTCTGCGATCCATCAGTGGGCAGTCGACGGAATCGTAGCAAATGGCATGGCCGTGGCAGAGCGCGAGCCAGGAACCATCGTCAACAGTGCATCAATGCCCGCGCTCGCAATTACCGACAGCCACCCGCTTGCAAGCGCTCGGCGGATGATGTCCAGCGTCAGGGATCAAGCTGGCCATGTGCACGAGCTTGTGTTCATCCCTGCGAAAAACGGCGGACCGACAGCGTCAATCGTTGAGATTGTAAACGGCAAGATCGCGCAGGCCTATTCCTATGACTGGAAAAAGACTAGCGGCGGTTGGGTCGCTAAAGGATTCGCCGCTAGTGTATTCAGGGACGGCAAGCCTATCGCCACCGTTCGCTCAGGGTCCAAGCTCGTCCCGGGTAGGTTATCTAACATGGTAACGTCAGATGACCCCTGCATGTTCGACGCGGAATACGCCGCGACGAGCGGCAACTGTGATGGTGCTCCCACTCTTGGGGGTGGCGGAGGATCAGGCAGCGGCGGCACAGGAACTAGCGGCTGCACTTGCACGGACCAGGCGGCGAAGTATCTCGCGGCGGAACTGGCCGTGGGGATGTCAACCGCAAACGCGATCGAGGCGGCGGCGGTCAGCCCATACACCTTAATTGCGTTGGGTGGCGCGTGGGCCTACGTCGGGTACCTCTTACTGAGCTATGAGTCGTGCATGCAGGCTTGTCAGTCCACTCAACCCGTCGGCTCCGCAGGCGGAGGCGGGTCGGGCTTCGTCGTATGGGCAGACAGGAGCTCGCCATAGCATAACCCTAGGCAATAAGGCAACAAGAAGGAGGCGCTCCCTAGTACAGAGCGTCTCCTTGTTGTTGACTTGCTCATAGGTCTTCTTCGGCTTCGAAAGCTATGTCCAAGTGTTCAAGCAGCCGATTTTCTATCTGCTCCCAGGACGTTATTGGGTATCTCAACTCGAAAATCATAAACCTTCCGCTTCTTGCCCTCGATCTTTGTGAGCGAGACTTTCCCTCAGACCTGGAAAGTGTGTGTACGTTAATAGCGTACCGTGGGTTCGAATCCCACCCGTCCGTTCGCCTTGCGCTAAAGTCGGTCGAGTCGGCCGCCATCTACCACTAGCGCTGCTCCCTGAACAAATCGCGCGTCGTCCGAAGCCAGGAACGCGATTGCCGCCGCGATATCTTCCGCGGTTCCGACCATGCTGCGGTCGACTTTTTCCTTGCCGCTTTTGACATTCGGGTTATTCCAGAGCATCGGTGTGTCCACCGCGCCCGGCAACACCGCGTTCACGCGGATACCTCGCGGCTTTCCCTCGATTGCGGCGGAGCGAGTCAAAGAAACAACCGCGGCTTTTGCCGCGGCGTACGGCGCTACCTTGGGCTCGGTTTCTATCGCGTGAATGCTGGCGACATTCACGACGCTGCCTCCGGCACGCATATGCAGGAATGCCTGTTTCACGAAGAAGAACGCACCGAGCAGGTCAACTCCCAACACTCGGCGCCAATCGTCGCCTGTGAGATCGGGCAGGGGAGTAAAAGTCATAAGGCCCGCGTTATTCACGACGACATCCAGCGAGCCAAAGCGCTTCATTGTTCCGTCGACGCACGCTGCCACCGCCGATTCGTCAGAAACATCGCACACGGCGCCCCAGGCGTCAGGCGCGCCAGCCGCTTTCACTGCCGTTGCCGCCGCGACCGACTTCTTCGCGTCGCGGTCCGCGATCACAACCCGCGCGCCGCCACTGCCAAATCGCTTGGCAGTCGCCAGTCCTATCCCGCTGGCGGCGCCAGTGACGATGACCGTCTTTCCTGTGAATGTCGTCATGTGGCGTGCGCTGGAGGCGCTGCCGCGGCCGGCGCATCAGCTGGTCCGGCATCCGGGGTAGCTGCGCCCCGCGTGACGCCGTTCGACGAGGCGCCGTCCGGCGCCGGCTGTTTTGCGGCGGCATCGGCGGCGTTGCGCGCTCCCGCGGACGACCGGGTCATTCGGACTAGTGGATCGTTCTGCCGGCTCGGTGGAAACGCCGGAAGCGTCAGGACCTTGCTCTGCGTCGGCAGAACTTCGCGCCATTCACGAATGAGATCGCGGTAAGCGACTCCGACCGCCCGCGGCTTGCGATCGAGGTCATAGAGCCCGAGTGGATTTACGCGTCCATTCGATTCGCGGAGGGCAGTGTCCCAGTCAACCTGGTCGGTAAGTGAGTACCAGGTGAACCCAAGAATTGGCATCCCGTCGTTTCGGACGCGAAGAACATTTGCCCATTCCTTCCGCAACCACCGCACAGCCTCGTCTCCCCGCGGCCCCTGTTTGAGGTTGGTTTCCGTATGCATCACCGGCAAGCCATAACGCGCGTAATACTCGGACGTGATGACGTGGTAGCCAAATATCTCGCCTGCGGCCGCGGTGCTGCCGTCGTCCGCCACCACATGCTCGTTGGTGACGTAGTAGTCGTTGCCCATGATGCAATGATGCTTGAGCTGATGTTCGAGGAAAAAATGGTACTCGTCGCGGGTCATGCCGCTGTCGAGAAGCAGCTCGTACATCTCCGAGCTCACTCGTCTTCCGTAATTCAAATCGAGTGAGAGAAATCGAACCTCGTTCATTCGCTCGGCGGGTCCGATCGCGCGTGGGGTCTTCGCGTGGAAGTATTCGCTGGATTCGCTTTGCACGAAGATGGCGTCTGGTCGGACGGCGAGAATGGAGTGCATTGCCAGCACGTTAGCGCGCACGAGATGCTTCAGCGCCGTCACGAACGACTTGTCGTTCGTCATCTGCTCGTTCCACCAGCCATAGCGCGCGGAGAAGAGCGCACAGATATACATCTCGTTCACGGGGGTGTAGAACTGTATCCACGGGAAGCGAGTTGCAAACGCGCGTGCGTAGTTCGCGAACAGCGCCGGGAAATCCGGGTTTTGGAAATCGCCGATCCAATCGGGTACCCCGAAATGACACAGGTCGACGATCGGCGTGATGTCGCGTCGCAGCAGGTCTGCGAAGGTCAGGTCGGAAAACCCCCAGTCATATCGGCCGTCAGCGAGCCACGTGCTAAAAATCGGTGGGCCGTAACGAAGGAAGGTTGTCCCAAGTTCCTCGACGAGTTGGAAGTCGGCCTTCCACTGATCGTAATGTCCGCACTTTGCCATCTCATCGACACGCTTCCGTTCCGGTCCGATGGTCGGATAACTGTTCTCGATGCCGGTGGCAAATATGAAATTCGGGTTACCTGGGGATCGTTGCATGATCTATTGCTCGTTACGAAAAGCAATATTCACGCTCAATGATGGCGATTCTGGCGACCGTGCCCGTCGCCAAGGCCTTGAATGACTTCCACTTAACGCGATCCGCCGGAACTGTGTTTTTGTGTGCTGCCGTCCTGCGCGTAGAGAACCCAATCCGCAAGCGGCAGACGGGCGGCGGATGTAGCAAAAACTGCGTGACCGCGCACGGTTGAGGTCAGTCCATTAATCGATGGATCACGCCTCCGCCGCCGCGAAAAAATCAATGTGGTTCCGTCATGTGGGAAAAGTCGTGACGCTCGCCGCCTCCTCTGGTGCGGCGCTCGTGTCGATTTTTACCGCGTTGTACTCGTACGGGATTATCGGTCACTCCGAATCGCACCAGTCGATTGGCAACCTCGGCGCGGCGTGGGTTGGCCTGCGGCCGGCAATCGATACGGCCAATGCGATCGACGATACGGTGCACTATGCCGCGACCGTAACCGACAACAACGGCAGCGTTCTGGTGGGAGCGCGCCCGACCTGGACGACCGGTGACTCGAGCATTGCAACCGTTCTGGCCGATGGGTCTGTCATCGCACACGGCGCTGGCAGAACGATTGTGAGCGTCGTCGTGGGAAAGCTCGTTACGCACTCGACGATTGTCGTGCGGCAAAGAGTCGCCTCAATCGAAATCGGGCGAGCAAGCGGAGACAGCCTGATCGTGCTCCCCGAGGGGGCGCAGCTTCAGCTGAAAGCTCGAGCAGTGGATGCTCATGGACATCCGATCGACGGCCTCGATGCCGTCTGGCACGTCGACGACAATACGGTGGCTGCTCTCGACAGCACCGGGGTTATCACAGGTCGGAATGCCGGTAAGACCATGATCGCAGCCCGAATTGACGGCATTTCCGCCCGGGCAGGCGTGTCAGTTGTGACTCCGGCGGCGGCATTGGCTCTGGTAGCGGGATCCAATCAGAGGGCGCTCGCCGGCAAGCAGCTCGCGCAGGTCGTGGTGGTCCGAGCGACTAACAAGAGAGGCGGTCCGGCATCAACCAAGAGGGTGACCTTCCGAGTGGTCGACGGGCAGGGGTCGGTTGAGCCGGCAACGGCAATCACGGACGCCGACGGAAGGGCGCGTGCCAGTTGGACTCTCGGCACCGACCCCGGCCGTCAAACGCTGTTTGCCAGCGTGGAAAACGTCGATAGCGCGCTGGCTGTGGAGGCCGAGGCGGACCCGGTGGCTGCGAACACCAGAGTGGCGGCGCTCGGTGATCATCTGACCGGCCACGCTGGCGACCCGATCGCCGATTCAGTTGCGGTGCGAGTGATGGACTCCTCCGGGCGCGTGCTTCCAGACGTCCCCGTGCGCTGGACTGTTGTGGACGGCGGTTCTGTGGAAGCCATGAGCGCTCGAACCGATTCGCTCGGCGTCGCGACTGCGCGCTGGACCCTGGCGAAAAAAACCGGTTTGCAGAGAGTACGCGCCCAGGTTGGAAGCGGTGCTGGGCTCGGTATTCAACCCGTTACAATCGTCGCAACAGCACTGGCGGGACCCCCGGCGGCGGTGCTGCTGAACGCTGGCGATGGACAACGCGCACCGGCGGGCGAGCAATTGCCGAAGCCGATCGTCGTTCGCGTCGTCGACGAGGATGGCAACGGGGTGCTTAATGCGTCTCTGTCGCTTGCGCCATCTGGCGGAGCGGTGGCGGATACAATGCTCACGACCGATTCCCTTGGATATGCAAGCACCCATTGGACTATGGGTCATTCGGCCGGTGAGTACAGCCTGGCCGTTCACGCGGACGGCGTGAAGAAGCTCATGAAGCTCGGGGCTCGAGCTATTCCTGCGGCTGCGGCGAACCTGGCTTTTGACGATGCCCCTGGGGAAAATCGCTCCAGAGAGGCGGCCAAGCGCAAGAAACTGCTTGCGGTGGTCACGGATGTCTACGGAAACCCGGTCCCTGACGTCCGCGTGAACTTCACGGTGAAATCCGGCATCGTCACGCCAGCCCGCGCGGTGAGCGATGCCAACGGCAGGGCGGCGCTGACTTGGAAGCTGGGCGTGAAACCAGGCGAGCAAACGCTGACCGGGACCGTGAGAGGCACTGACGTCACCGGCGAGTACGTGACGCAGATCGGGGGGCACGAGGCCGTCGCAAAAACGGCGTCTTTGAAGTCGACCAAATAGCTCGGAATTCCAGCGAGATCGAGTACTTCAGATGTTTTGGTTGGCTTCCACACTCCCCGAATCCATCGCCGGGATGAACGGACCGTCGGGCTCAGCCGTCCGACGTTGCACTTCAAATCCAAAACCCTAGCTATCCGAGTAACAAAGAGTTAGCTCGGGCAACTAAAGTATCACAGCACACTGAGCTCGACTCAGCAGTTACATAGGGCCGGTCCCAACAGTCATTTTATTGTTCGCGCCCAGATGAGCTAGCCGGGCGCCTCCGACAACCGGCAAAACCGCCTAAAGGCGGCGACGCAAAGCCCCGAGACTAAAGCGACGCGACAGCTTCGCCATGTCAGTCGAGCTACCGAAGAGGAGCCTTGATGACCCAAGTTCGCTACAGACTCTGCTCTGCCGTCACCTCTCTTATCCTCCTGAGCGGCATCGCCTATCCCGGTTCAGCGCGGGCGCAGTTTGTCACGCGCGGCGACCGGGTGGGCTCGAGTGCTGTCGCGAA
>DASQPS010000452.1:0-2496 GCA_035643845.1 Gemmatimonadaceae bacterium
TCGATGAAGCGCTGGATCTCGTTTCCGCGGCGACTCGGGCGGGCGATGCGCTCTCGGTAGGCTTGTTGGGCAACGCAGCGGACGTCCTGCCGGCAATCGTCGAGCGCGGTATCACGCCCGATGTGGTGACTGACCAAACGAGTGCGCACGACATGCTGAATGGGTACGTCCCGTCACGAATATCCTACGCGGCAGCGCTGGAGATGCGTGCGGCGAACCCTGACGAATACGTTCGAAGGGCGACTGAATCAGCTGTGCGCCACGTCACGGCGATGCTACAACTCCAGCAGCGTGGTGCCGTCACCTTCGACTACGGCAATAACATTCGCACCGTGGCCTACGATGCTGGACTCGAGAATGCGTTCGACATCCCGGGATTCGTGCCCGAGTACATCAGGCCGCTTTTCTCGGAGGGGAAGGGACCATTCCGCTGGGTTGCCTTGTCGGGAGACCCGAAGGACATCAAACGGACCGACGACTTGGTGCTCGACCTGTTTCCCGACGACGAGCATTTGCGCCGCTGGATCTTGCTCGCGCAGAAGAAAATAAAATTTCAGGGACTTCCGGCCCGCATCTGCTGGCTCGGTCAGTCGGATCGCGCGAGATTCGGCGTTGCGATCAACGATCTCGTTGCGTCCGGAGAAATCTCTGCTCCAATCGCAATCGGTCGAGACCATCTCGACACCGGCAGCGTTGCGTCTCCTTTCCGTGAGACTGAGGGTATGCGCGACGGATCCGACGCCGTTGCCGATTGGCCGCTCCTGAACGCCATGCTCAACGTTGCGAGTGGCGCGTCCTGGGTCTCCTTCCACCACGGCGGGGGAGTGGGAATCGGAAATTCACTTCACGCCGGACAGGTGATCGTCGCCGATGGGACGCCCGAGATGCGCGTCCGCCTCGATCGTGTGCTCACCAACGATCCGGGAACGGGCGTCGCGAGACACGCTGACGCGGGTTATGAGGAAGCAGTCAAGACGGCCCGCGAACACCATCTGCATCTCCCGATGATCGACTGAGATGCTCACCAATGAATTCAAGCCCTGGCACGTACCGGTATTCCTCGTAAAGTACGCGTACCTCACAGTGACGAAGCGTCCCGTGCTCGTCCACTTCGAGGTCACGATGCGCTGCAACGCGCATTGTTCTTTCTGCGATTACTGGAAGACGGATCCGTCGGCGAAGAAAACGGAGCTCGCGAGTTTTGCCGATGCAGCGCGCTACTTCAATCCAATGGTGATCACTTTCACCGGCGGAGAACCAACGCTCAGGCGCGATCTGGAGGACATCATCTCGGCCGTCAACAACGCGGTCAACCTCAAGTACATGACGCTCATAACGCACGGAGGCATGCTCACCGCGGATCGGGCGCGATCAATCTGGAGAGCAGGGATCAATCAGTTCAACATCTCGCTCGATTATCTGGATTCACGGCACGACGACGCGCGTGGAATTCCAGGCTTGAGCGCGAAGATCATGCGCACCATTCCGAGGATGCGTGAGGTCGGAATCACCGGCATCCGCTTCAATACCGTCATCAAGCGCGACAACCTCGATCAGCTCCTGCCGATTGTCTCTCGCGCGCAAGAGCTCGGCTGCGGAGTGAACTTCAGCTTCTATAGCACATCGAAGAACGGCAACGCCGACGGAGTTGTCGAGCGCGAACAGACGCAGCATCTCACCGAAGTCATTCAGCAGATTCTCGAATTCAAGAGACGCAAGCGCGGAGTAATCACGAATTCCGATTACTATCTGGAACAGATCCCGCGATACGCGCGCGGCGAGATCACTGAGCCGTGCGAGTCCGGAATGCGGACGATCCACGTCGATCCCATGGGACGAGTGAAGCGATGTCCCGACTTTCCGACGGATTTTCATTGGACGGAATTTCGGAAGTACGAACCGATCGCCTGCAACGCGTGCTTCTACGCCTGTCGCGGCGAGGCGCAGGCGCCAATGAGATTCTCGCGCGTGCGCGATGTGATGGCGTCGCCTCGCTTTGACTGATCTTCTCTTTGTCAACGCAGCGCAGATAGTTACTTGCGCTGGGCCCGATCGCGCGCGCAAGGGAACCGAGATGCAGGATGCCGGCGTCATCACCGGCGCCGCAATCGCTGTGAGTGACGGTCGCATCGCTGCGATCGGCGCGCGACACGACCTCGCGGCGGCCTTCGAGAGCGCTCAAGTGATTGACTGTCGCGGCGGCGTACTTACTCCCGGCCTCGTCGATTCCCACACGCACGCAGTGTTCGGCAAGCCAAGGTTCGAAGAGCAGGAGCTCCGCGCCGCGGGTCATGATTATATGGATATCGCAGCGCGTGGCGGCGGGATTCACGCGTCGGTCCGCGATTTCAGGAGTCGCAGCGAGGACGAGCTGTACGAGCTTGCATTGCCGCGCCTCCGAGCGCTTGCGTCCTACGGCACCACGACGGTCGAGATAAAAAGCGGCTACGGGTTGTCGGTGGAGGATGAGCTGAAAGCTCTGCGCGTCATCGCTCG
>DASQPS010000453.1:0-6363 GCA_035643845.1 Gemmatimonadaceae bacterium
CGCGTCTCCGGAGCGGGCATCGGAGTCTCGAAGAAGTTGAGATTGCCGATGTTCTGGTAGCTCCGAATCAGATAGTTACGGTTGAACACCTGCCCCGGCGCCAGCACGATCTGCTCGCGGATACAGGACTCGTGGGTGTAATCATTTCCGGTGATTTCGATCCGGTTGACGATCGCCGGCGTGCGCTCGTCGATCTCCCATCTGAGATTCAGTTTCCGCACTGAATCGGTGCTCGGCACCCGCTCCATGACGGGACGAATCTGCGCGTAGATGTATCCTTCGTCGTTGTACGCCTCCGAAAGTTTCTCTTGCGCGTCGTCCCACTTTGCGGCGTCGAACGTATTTGGAGGGTTGATATAGGTCCGGCGGATGAGACTAACGGCACGCGTCGTCACAGTGGGCGCCTGATTCTTTCCGAACGGATAGAACTCTTTAATCTGTTCCGTCGAGAAGCGGCGGTTGCCCAGAACCTCGAAGTTTCCAACTACGTAGCGCGGCCCTTCGCTAACGGTAATGTCGATCAAGCCTTTCCCCCTGGCGCGATCGACTATGAGAGTGTCTTTGAGGATCCTGAAATCGATATATCCGCGGCTGCCGTATAGGGCTGGGATGCGTTCGCTAAGGTCTTCCGCGAATTTCGCGTCGTCGAATTCGCCATTCCGAGTAAAAAGAAACCCCTCGGGTTTGGTTTCCATGGCCGCGACGATGTCCTCGTCAGACACGTTCTTGTTTCCTTCGATGCGGATTCCGGAGACCGCGAGACGCCGTCCTTCGTCGATGCGGAAATCGATAGAGAGCTTGCCATTCGTCAGCGTCGAGTCGACGTGGATGCGGGCGAGGTAATACCCATTGCTCTCGTAAAGCGAGTCGGCGCTGGCGAGTGCCTTTGCGATCTTGCCGGGGTCGATTGGGCTCCCCGTCGCGAAAGCCAGCTTCTCCTTGACGTCCTTGGGTGACACGCGATCGGCGCCGATCACTCGATAGCTGGTCAGGATTGGCCGCTCCCGGACCTGGATGACCAACGTGGCCTTTGTCGTTCCCGGGGCGACGCGACAAACGATCTGAACGTCGTCGAACTGGCCGCTCGCGTATAGCGCCTTGATCGCCGTCTGGATGTCGTGGGTGTTGAGAGTGGTGCCCGTGGACAATCCCGCGGTCGTCCTGACGGCAGCGCTGTCGACCCTCGAATTACCAGACGTGATTATGGCTTCGGGCGTAGCGCACGCCCCCTGCGAGGTCTCCTGTGCGCGCAACGAAACGGCGCTCGCTGCGACGAGCACCAGCAGGATTGGAGCGGTTTTTGGCATCAACCAAATATACACTAATAGGTTTTACAGAGGTCCCGCGCGGCGTGCGTATCCATTAGACAACGGGGCCGCGAGAGAGTTGCTCTCCCGCGGCCCCGTTGTAAACGCGACTTCTTACGTTACGCCTTGGGTGTCCCGCTCAGTACGCGAAACTCGAGCTTCTCGCCGTCTGTTGCGAGATCGACTTCGATCTCATCGCCCTTCGCAAATTCCGCGAGAAGGATCTTTTCAGAGAGCGGATCCTCGATGTACTTCTGAATGGCTCTCTTGAGCGGCCGCGCGCCGAACTTCTCGTCATAGCCGTGCTTGACTAGGAATGCAGACGCGGACTCCGTGAGCTTGAGCGTGAGCTCCTCGTCGCCGAGACGCTTCTGCACATCCTTCAGCAGAATTCCGACGATCTCCGCGATGTTCTCCTGCGACAGCGGATGGAACACGATCACGTCGTCAAGTCTGTTCAGGAACTCGGGGTTGAAGGTGTGTTGCATCTCTTCCTTAACCTTCTCCGCTATGCGCTCGAAGTTCGTCTTCGTGTCGGGCGCGTGGAAGCCGAGGCCCTTACCCTTCGTGATGTCACGCGCACCGACATTCGAAGTCATGATGACTACCGTGTTCTTGAAGTCGATGACGCGACCGTAGTTGTCGGTCAGATGCCCCTCGTCGAGAACCTGAAGCAAAATGTTGAAGACGTCTGGGTGCGCCTTCTCGATTTCGTCGAGGAGGACGACGCTGTACGGCTTCCGTCGGACCGCCTTGGTCAGCGTTCCCGAGTCCTCGTAGCCGACGTAGCCCGGAGGCGCGCCGATCAGACGCGACACCGAGAATTTCTCCATGTACTCGCTCATGTCGACGCGAATGAGTGCGCTTGGGTCTGCGAAGAGGAACTTCGCCAGTGACCGTGCCACCTCGGTTTTGCCGACACCGGTCGGGCCGGAAAAGATGAAGGATCCAATCGGACGATTCGGGTCCTTGAGTCCGGCTCGGCTCCGACGGATCGACCGTGACAGCGCTTTGATCGCTTCTTCCTGCGCGACCACTGATGCATGGAGCTCTTCCTCCATGCGAAGCAGTCTCGCCGTTTCGGCTTCCTGAAGCCGCATGACCGGGATTCCGGTCCAACGGCTCACGATGAAGGAGACTTCTTCTTCACCGAGGACGGGCCGGTGCGATTGACGATGCTTCTCCCACTCTTCCTGCTTCCGGCGGATATCGCCCTGCAGCTCGCGCTCTCGGTCACGCAGCGATGCCGCACGCTCGAAGTTCTGGTCGCGCACAGCAGCTTCCTTGTCGACGTTGACGGCGTCGAGCTGTCCTTTGAGCTCTGCCACTGCTGGTGGCGGCGACTGGGTCGCGAGACGCGCTCTCGCTCCGGCCTCGTCGATGACGTCGATGGCCTTATCGGGCAGGAATCTGTCGGTGATGTAGCGCTCCGACAACTTCGCTGCTGACTCGAGCGTCGTATCGGGAATCGTGACTTTGTGGTGCTCCTCGTACTTCTTGCGAAGGCCCTTGAGGATTTCAACGGTCTCGTCCACCGAAGGTGGCTCGACGATAACGGTCTGGAAACGACGCTCGAGAGCGCCGTCCTTCTCGATGTATTTGCGATACTCGTTCAGCGTCGATGCGCCAACGCACTGCAGCTCACCGCGCGCAAGCGCAGGCTTTAGCATGTTGCTCGCGTCGATCGCGCCTTCGGCCGCACCGGCGCCGACCAGCGTGTGAAGCTCGTCGATGAACAGGATGATGTTCTTGTTCTGCGCGATCTCGTTCATGACAGCCTTGAGGCGCTCCTCGAACTGGCCGCGATATTTGGTGCCGGCGATAACGGCCGCCATGTCGAGCGAGAGCACCCGATTCTCGCGCAGAGAATCCGGGCATTCGCCATTGGCGATCAGCTGGGCCAGGCCCTCGACGATCGCTGTCTTGCCAACACCGGGTTCGCCGATGAGCACTGGATTGTTCTTCTTCCGGCGCGTAAGGATTTCCATCACGCGCTCGATTTCCTTCCCGCGTCCGATCGTCGGATCGAGCTGGCTGTCCGCGGCGAGTTGGGTCAGGTCACGGCAGAAATGATCGAGCGCCGGAGTCTTGGACTTCTTTTCTCCCTTGCCCGTCTGGGTCTGGCTCGTCCCGGGAGCACCAGGAGCCGAGGCTGGTGTTCCACCCTGTGGCATCTCGGTCCCGAGAAGTCTCAAAGTCTCCGCCTTCGCCGCATCGAGATTCACACCCGCGTCTGTCAGAACCTGCGCCGCGATTCCTTTCTCTTCGCGCAATAGTCCGAGCAGCAGGTGCTCCGTGCCGACGTAGCCATGACTCAAATCACGCGCTTCGCCCATGGCGAGCTCGAGAACCTTCTTGGCGCGCGACGTATAGGGAAGATCAGGGCCGGTGGCAGCCGCGGCTTTTCCTTTCTTGACCGTTTCCTCGATCTTCTGCTGGATCTCGTCGAGATCGACGCTGAGATTCTGGAGGACCGCAGCGGCCACGCCTTCGCCTTCGCGAATCAGGCCGAGCAGTATGTGCTCGGTGCCGACGTATTCGTGATGGAGACGCGCAGCCTCCTCACGAGCCATGGCGAGCACCTTTCGGACTCGCTCTGTGAAGTTGTACCCGTTCATTTCTGCAATCCTCAGTGCGGGAGCTAGTTCCTTCGCGTGCGTGACAGTGAAAACCACTGCGGCGCGCGTGATTACCCGCTACCCCTTACTCCGCCTCGTTAGCTAGCGTCTCCCGCACGTATCGAGCGCGCGCGACATTCGCTTCGCTTTCTGTCAGCGCCCTTCCCTCGGTATTCCCGAGGTGCGCCAACTGACTAAAAATCAGGAGCTTGTTGAGAGTATATACACTGAGACCGCTTATCAGTTTCAAGCCGACAGCCAGTCGCACGCCGCTCAAATAATTCATCGCTTCATCGAAGCTCAAGCTGCGTGCATATCGCAGCGTGCCAAAGGCACGCCAGAGCTTGTCTTCAATAATATAACCCGCATCGCGCAACAGAACCCGTCGCGCTTCTTCTTCGCGCTCGATTACATGTCTTACGACGCGTACGAGGTAATCAAGTAACTCGCCCTCTGAACGGCCCAGCGTCGTCTGGTTCGAGATCTGGAAAAAATTTCCGACAACTTCGCTTCCCTCTCCGTACATCCCGCGGTAGGTCAGACCGACCTGCTGCAGCCCGGCCAGCACTTTCCCGATCTCCTTGGTCAGCACGAGACCCGGCAAGTGAATAAGCACGGACGCCCGAAGGCCGGTCCCGACGTTCGTCGGACACGCGGTGAGATATCCGAACTCGTTGTGGAAAGCGTACGGCACCTTGTTTCCGAGTTCCGCATCGAGCCGCTCCAGAACGCCAAACGCGTCAGCAACGTGAAAGCCCGAATGAAGTGCCTGCAGCCGGAGGTGATCCTCTTCGTTCACCATTATTCCGACGCCGCGCGACAAATAGACGGCAGCACCCGTTCGGACCGGCTGCTCGTTCAACCCTGCGAGCTCCTTGCTCACCAGGTGACGCTCGTGCAGCAGCAGCCGGTCTTCAGCCGGAAGTTCATCCACCCGCAGCAGAACTCCGTCGTCTATGGTGTGCAGAGTAGCGAACGCTTCGCGAACCTGCGTAAGGATCCGCAGACGCTCACCGTCGCGTGCCCTCGGCGTGAACGCGTAGCCCTCCAGGTTTCTCGCGAGTCGAATGCGCGTTGAGATCACGATGTCCGCGTGTTCGCCCGATGCGTCAAGCCAGCTCGCGCCGCCGTCCGGAAGGAGTGAGAGATCGAGCATCACTCGATTCCCCTCAGCTTATCGCGCAAATCCGCGGCAAGATCGAACTGCTCCGACTCGATTGCTCGCTTGAGGCGATCGCGAAGCTCCGTTGCGCTCGAGACGTGCGGCAGCTCCGACGGAAGTGGCGCTACATATCGACGGCCGATGTGCCGCGAGTTGCCGTGCACTCTGCGCAGCAGATCGCGGAGACTGCCTTCGAACGCCTCGTAACAATGTGCGCAGCCGAGCCGGCCGGTGGCGCGAAAATCCGCGAGAGTCGAGGAACAGAACGGACATTGCACGGGCTCGCCTTTGGCGCCCGGCATCTGTTCATGAATAGTCTGGAGAAAATTCGTGATCTGTGGCTTCGACGCGCCGACGTTTGTCTCGACTCCACGCTCGGCTGCGCACTTCTCGCAAAGATGCAGCTGTTTAACCCCACTCCCCTCGATTTCAGTGAGCTGGATTACCGCTTCCCCATCCTTGCACAGATCGCAGACCATTTATACGACGACCTCGTCAACTGCGGTACGACTCAGCTTTCCGCCTTCGAGCAATAGCACCTGATTGGCGCGCGCCGCGAGAGAGCGGTTATGAGTAACGACGACCATCCCGACCTCGAGGTCATTGACGACCTCGCTCAACAATTCGTGCAGATTCTCGCCGTTTGCGCGATCGAGATTTCCCGATGGCTCGTCGGCGAGAAGAATCTGCGGATCCATCGCCAACGCGCGGGCAACAGCCGTGCGCTGCTGTTCTCCGCCGGACAGCTCACCCGGTCTGTGGGTCATCCGCGCACTCAGACCGACTCGTGCCAGCAACTCGGCCGCGCGACTTCGAGCAGATTCCTCGGACCGACCGCTGATACGAAGCGGCATCATCACGTTCTCGAGAGCCGAAAACTCCCGGAGAAGGTGATGAAACTGAAACACGAATCCGACGGTCCTGTTCCGGAGCTCACCGAGCTCGTTTTCGTTCCGGCCGTGAATGGGTTCGCCACCAATTACTACGTAGCCGCGAGTCGGTTTGTCGAGAGCGCCAAGAACGTGCATCAGCGTGCTCTTCCCGGCCCCGCTTGCCCCGACAATCGCGATCATCTCTCCGCGCTGAACGGATAGATTGACTCCGTTCAGGACGTGGAGAATGTTCCCGTCCCCGCCGACATAGGTCTTGTAGACGTCATGCGCTTCGAGAACCGTCATCGTCATTCGTGTCTGATCGCCTCAATCGGAAAAAGTCTCGATGCCTGTATGGATGGATACACCGTTGCGACGGCCGCGATAGCAATGCTGGCCAGGAT
>DASQPS010000454.1:0-3132 GCA_035643845.1 Gemmatimonadaceae bacterium
CTCAACTTCTCTTGACTGTGCGCCGGCTGCTCCGCCTGCCGCCATCAAAGAGGCGCCGATCGACAGCGCCCAAAAAATTCTCGACTTCATTATCCCTCATTGATCGCCCAAATCTTCCTGCTAGAGACGATTTGGGCGACCCGAGGAATACATTTCGAGTGCTACCTCTTCAGATCTCGATTGTACCACCAGATCGATTTCGACAGAGAGCTGTAGGCCTTGTCGAGTCTCACGGCGCCATACACCATGAGCGCGCTACCACCAATCGTGCCGGCAGTGAGCGCCCAGTTCGTACCTGCCGCACTCGACGCTGCCAGCGAAAACGCAAACACAACCATTCCAGTGATTCCGACGGCCATGCCCGGACCATGATTGCGATTGAACTCGCGTCCTTCCCTCATGGCGTTTTCCGATGGAGCTACCAGATTGGCCAGATCCGGTCTCGAAAACAATCCAATCTTTCCTACGACCGGCCCATCGAGACCACGCACGATTCTGAAATCACCCATGTGTGTCTCGAGACGCAGCGCCTTGGAATCGTAGGAATCTGGATCACTCGCGGCGCCAGTGGTTGCCGGCGTTGCTATTGAGCCAGCTACGACCCGCGGTTGTTCCGGACCGGGCGCCTGCGCGGCCAAAATCGACGGCACTGCGCCTAGCCCGAGACAACCAAGCCAAACCGCCACTCGGGGAAGCTGGAACGAGAACACCTTCGAACGCACTGCGGGAAAACGTCTCGACATAACTCCTCCTCGGTTAATGCCACACAATCGTCGCTCTGCCGTTGAGCGTGGCGCCATCCATGATCACGTGAGTATTGTCGGGGTACGCGTAGCCGAGGCTGCCTTGCGGCACAGCGATTCCGATAAAGTCGTCGTTGGTGAGGAGCCAGTCCGAGTTCGAGAAAAGCGATGCAACGAATAGTCCGGCGGTGATGTACCACGTCGTGCCCTTGAGGAGCTGCGTTGCCAGCGAGATCCCGGATTTGCCCGTCGATTCGAGCGTCGATTTGAGGACGTTGACATCTGTCTTGATCGCGCACTGATCGTTGTCATCCTCCCAGTACATGACGTCGAACCCGTCCTTGAACTTCGCCGTGAAGTTCGTCGCCTCGGTCTCACTGAAAAGCATGACCCTTCCCGACCAGAAGCCATCGTTCTGGTCGAAGACCTTTCGATAGTCGAACGCGTGCTCACCCGAGCACGAAAGGTCTGCACCATAACGCGGGTTACCCAGGTCGGTCGGACCCTGGATGTGGACCTCGACTTCCGGAGACCCGCGAAACCACGGCTCCTTCATGTCGAGAATTCGCGAGAACTCGAGATATAGTCCCGGTGGAATCGGTTGACTCACTACACCACCAGTCCCGCCACCGCAGCTGTCACCGCACGAAACCAGGTTCGCCGGCTTTATGGCGGACGCTGTCTCGAGCGTCCCAATCGCCTCTCCGTTCTGGTCGCGAACGTTTCTTCTTAGCGCCGCCGGTATCGGCTGATCGAAGTGCGTCTCGACGGGAATGATCGAAAGCGTCGGCTGGTTCGGCGCGACATTCCGGTCGAGGTTTACCTGCGACCCTTTCTCGTCGAACGCTATGATCGGGCTCGGCTCGTCGAGCTGGGCGACCACGAGCACGTCGTCCTTTCCAGTCCACGATTCACGCTGCGCGGCGACGGGCATGTAGAACTCCAGCCGCCGAACCGAGGAAAGTGTCCCGAAGAACTGCGCTTCTGTTTGGCCGCTGAGTGCAACTATGCGCAACAGCAGCGCCTTTCCATCATTTGACCTCAGGTACGGCGCCAGCTCGAGCTTGTGCTCGCGGAACGGTGCCGCCCGCATGTCGCGCTTCAGGTGCTGTCTTGCCGGCTCATTGTCCAGCGCCATCGCCACGAGCCGAGTGATTCTGTCGAGCGCGGCTCTTTCGTCAATGGTGGAGGACGGCGCGGGCTCGCTCTGAACGTTGTCGGACGTTCGCAAGCCAACGGTGCGACTCGCGGGATCGGCACAACCAGAAAGTGCCGCGAGAAGCGCCACAAAAAGAACTCCTTCGCCGTGTGTGTGTCTCATACATCCTCCTTGGCGATGGTGCGGTTGGTGAAGCGCGCAGCCTAAGGAGTTGTCCGGTCCGAGGCGTAATCCGACCACTGCCTACGAGATCACTTCGCCTCGCGTGCTGAAGATGAAGGAGCTACGAACGCCATGAGGATCGCGGCGATAAGCGCTAGCGATGCACCGAACCAGAAAGCGCTCTTGGCGCCAGCGCGGTCCCAGATCGCGCCAAAGATCAGCGACGCCGGCAGTGCGCCCAGACCGATCGCGAGATTGTACCATCCGAACGCAGAGCCGCGTCGCGTCCGCGGAACAACATCGGCCACGAGGGCTTTCTCCGTTCCCTCCGTCATGCCGTAAAAGACTCCGTAGATCGCGAACAGCACCCACGCCTCCCACGCAACGGCCGCCCAACCGAAAGCGAAGTACACCACGGCGTACAGAAGCCACCCGCCGACGATCAGCGTCTTTCTGCCGAGTGTATCGGAGAGCTGTCCGCCATAGGTGCCGGTGGCGGATTTTACGAAGTTGAGAAGCGCCCAGAGTATCGGCGCCATTGCGACTGGTACACCGAGCTGATTCGCGCGCAACAGGAGAAACGCGTCGGTCGAATTTCCAAGAGTGAAAATGAGAACCACGAAGAGGTAGGCCCAGAAACGCTTCGTGAGACCGCGCGTTGCGCCGCCCGGAGTGCCGCGTGCGTTGGCGTCGTCAGTGCGCCCCTTCGGCACATCGCGCACGACCATCACCAGCACCGTCATGGCAAGCAGCGCAGGCACCGCCGACAGCCAGAACACGTTTCGCAGAATCTGTTCGTCGTGTGGCAGGAGCCGTCGCGTTCCTTCGAGCGATCCCACTCCCTCGAGTTTGAGAATGACGAACGCGAGTAACGGGCCGAGCACTGCACCGGCGTTATCCGCTGCTGCATGGAACCCAAACGCTTTTCCACGAGCCCTCTCGTGCGCGGAGTCGGCGAGCAGGGCGTCACGCGGTGCAGTCCTGATTCCCTTTCCAATCCGATCCGTGAGCCTGATCAGAAGAACCTGAGTTGCGCTCTGCGCCATCGCCGTGAAGGGACGCACCGCC
>DASQPS010000455.1:0-3970 GCA_035643845.1 Gemmatimonadaceae bacterium
GACCTCGTGTCGCACCGTGCCATGATTGGCGAAGGTGAAAACCGTCGGGCCTGACGCTATGTGGCTCGGCAACGGCTCGAACGCATAGTCGTGCGCTACGACTTCGATCTGTTGCGGGGCCTCGAGCTTGACCTGTGCCGAAGCTTGTCCGCCGGTTCTCTGTGCGAGCGCGAAACAGAAAAGGAAGAACAGCAAAACACGGAATCGCTCAGTCACCAAGTGGCCTCCGAGAAGCGCGCCAAGATGGCAAATCCAGTCGCACAGGGCAAGTTGGCACCCTCAGCGGTAGCGTAAATCGTCGGATTGCGCCGATATGGCAGAGATTTTCGGCCCTGTGCTTGCTTCAGGAAACAGAGATTGCAACAACTGAAACTGGAGCGAGGCACGCTCCTCGGAGAAACGAAGAATGGCTGACAAAGTAATCGGAATCGATCTCGGCACCACGAACTCCGTCGTCGCGGTAATGGAAGGTGGCGATCCGGTCGTCATCCCCAACGCGGAAGGCGGTCGCACTACTCCGTCTGTGGTCGGATTCACCAAGGACGGCGAGCGTCTCGTTGGTCAGATCGCAAAAAGACAGGCAGTAACCAATCCCCAGAACACAGTGTTCTCCATCAAGCGGTTCATGGGCCGCAAGATGTCCGAAGTCGCTGATGAAACGAAGCGCGTTCCCTACAAAGTCGTCGCCGGATCAAACGATGTCGCGACCGTCGAAGTCCAGGGCAAGCGATATTCGCCCCCCGAGATTTCCGCGATGATTCTGCAGAAGATGAAGCAGACCGCTGAAGACTACCTCGGCTACAAAGTCGAAAAGGCAGTCATAACGGTACCGGCTTACTTCAATGACTCGCAGCGCCAGGCCACGAAGGACGCTGGCAAGATCGCCGGCCTCGACGTGCTCCGCATCATCAACGAGCCGACGGCTGCCGCACTCGCGTACGGCCTCGACAAGAAGAAGGACGAGAAAGTCGCCGTGTTCGACCTCGGCGGCGGTACATATGACATCTCGGTCCTCGAGCTGTACGACGTCGAAGGCTCACGTCAGTTCGAAGTAAAATCGACCAACGGGGATACACACCTAGGTGGCGACGATTTCGATCAGCGCGTCATCGACTGGCTCGTGACCGAGTTCAAGCGCGATCAGGGCATCGATCTCTCGAAAGATCCAATGGCGCTTCAGCGCCTTAAGGAAGCGGGCGAGAAGGCAAAGATGGAACTGAGCACTACGCAGTCCACCGACATCAACCTTCCGTTCATCACCGCAGACCAGAGCGGTCCCAAGCACCTGAACTATACGTTGACCAGAGCGAAGTTTGAGCAGCTCGTGGACGACCTTATCCAGCGGACGATTCCGCCGATGGAGCAGGCGCTCAAAGACGCCGGCATCAAGCCGAACGAGATCGACGAAGTTCTTCTCGTTGGTGGCTCCACTCGAATCCCTAAGATCCAGGACATCGTCAAGAAGTTCTTCGGCAAAGAGCCGAACCGTGGCGTGAACCCGGACGAAGTGGTGGCTATCGGCGCTGCGGTTCAGGGTGCGGTGCTCACCGGCGAGCAGAAGGACGTTCTGCTCCTCGACGTCACTCCGCTCTCACTTGGTATCGAGACGCTGGGCGGTGTCACCACCGTGCTCATTCCGCGCAACACCACGATCCCGACCAAGAAGAGTGAGACCTTCTCGACGGCTGATGACAATCAGACGACGGTAGAGATCCACGTTCTTCAGGGTGAGCGCGAGCTCGCGACCTACAACAAGACAATCGGCAAATTCCAGCTCACCGGAATTCCGCCCGCACCACGCGGCATGCCACAGGTCGAGGTCACGTTCGACATCGACGCCAACGGAATTCTGCACGTGACCGCGAAGGACAAGGCCACGGGTAAAGAGCAGAAGATCCGCATCGAAGCTTCGAGCGGTCTTTCCGACGCCGAGATCGATCGCATGGTCAAGGACGCGGAGAAGAACGCGGCGGAGGACAAGAAGCAGCGCGAGGCAATCGACGCAAGAAACCGCCTCGACTCGATGACCTACGAAGTCGAGAAGAACGTGAAGGAGTGGGGCGACAAAGTCTCACCCGACACCAAGGCGAAGGTCGATGCTTCGATCGAGCGCGCGCGCAAAGCGCTCCGCGGCGACGACATGAACGAGATCCGTTCTGCTCAGGAAGAGCTGACGAAGGTGTTCAGCGAGGCGGGACAAGCATTCTACCAGCAGCAGGGACAAGCTGGTGCTCAGCCTGAGGGAGGTCAGCCAGCGGGCAGCACAGCCGGCGCTGAAGGTGCGCCAAAACCGGACGATGTGGTCGAAGCAGACTACGAGATCGTCGACGAAAAGAAGTAACGTTCCAAAACTTGAAAGGCCCGCCTGACGCCAGGCGGGCCTTTTTTTCTTGCAGTTTATATCAGCGTCCGGTGACGACGCTCCAGTCTGCGAGGTCTCCCCACCAACTGTCAGCACGTATACCAGCCGTTCGGATCCGCGGAGATACGCCATGCACGTTACGAAGCTCATAGATCCACATCGCCGGCGCATCGTCGGTGAGTACCCGGTAAGCGCGGCGGTATAGGTCGACGCTGCGCGCTGGATTCGGCTCGCGCACTGCGCTGTCGATTACCGCATCGAACGCGGGGCTCGTGTACGACGTTTCGTTGTAGCCGCCTTTTCTGATCTCCGAGCTGGCCCATTCGTCGCGCACTGAGGACGGCGTCGGATCGATATGCCATGCGTTGAGCGCCGCGTCGAACTTTCGATCCTCCAGTCGCTGGCCGAATGTATTCGCCTCCAGCGATTCGATTCTGACATCCGCTCCCGCGCGGCGCCATTGCTCCTGCAGAAGTACCGCTATTCTGGACCGGATCGCGCTGGACGTGGGAACCATGAGAGCAAACGAAAGCCGCGCGCCGCCCCGTACGCGAATACCATTCGGGCCGCGCTTCCATCCAAGCGAATCGAGAGTATTGGCGGCTGCGACGCTATCGTACGGTAAGCCAATTGTCGTGTCGCTCGTGGGAAGCGCGCGAGTAACAGGTCCGTGACCCAGCAGGCCAAGAGTATCGAATACGCTTCGGACGATCGCCCTTCGATCTGTGGCCATTACAAGTGCTCTCCTCACGTCACGGTCGCCGAGAACGGGGTTTGCCTTGTCGCCCGCTCGGTCTTTGAGGTTGAACGCGAGATATCCATAGTCGAGACTGCCTTTCGTTGCCAGAATTTCTTTGCCCTTCTGTTTGGCCTGGGCGACGTACTCAGGTTTGACGACGTCGAGAAAATCCGCCGCACCTGTGAGAAAGCGAACTGCTGCGGCCGGATAATCCGGAGACACGAGCCAAACCACCCTATCGGCATTCGGGCGCCCACGATAGTTAGAGCTGTCAGCCGTCAGGACAATGCGCGCGCCACGGTCCCAGCTGGAAAAACGGAATCGGCCGCTGCCGATCGGATGCTGGGCGAATTCGGATGTCCGGAGGTCCGCTGGTCGAACGCGACTCAGGAGATGTGACGGCAGAATCGGCACTGACGCAGCGACCTTCCAAAACGCGTCGGGCGAACGGCGATGCAACCACACGCGCGCCGTCAGTGAATCAGGAACAGAAACTGAGTCGACGTTGTCAAGATTCGACGAGAGCGGCGATCCGACCGTGGTGTCTTTGACCAGCGCAAAGGTGAATTTCACGTCCTCAGCGCGAACTGGCACGCCGTCGTGCCAACGCGCGCCTGGATTAATGTGGAATTCAACGGACGTCGAATCCGGTGCCCAGCTCCAATTGCGCGCGAGTTTCGGCGTGAACCCGACATCGCCGACCGCATTCAGATTGGGACCAATGTCAGCAAGGTTGTCGAAGATCTGGTCGCTGATCTGTTTGCCCTGGAGCGAAAGCGTCAGCGGCGGCAAAAGCGCATCTGCGTCAGCAGACGCGGATATCGAAATCGTTCCCCCGACTTGGCTCGCGTCTTCGCCGTTATGACATC
>DASQPS010000456.1:0-3465 GCA_035643845.1 Gemmatimonadaceae bacterium
CGTGGTCCTGACCGAGGCCGAGCTCCTTCGCCGAACACAGCATGCCTTCAGAAGTCTCGCCGCGAATTTTTCGCTTCTCGATTTTGACTCCGCCGGGTAAGACCGAGCCGACCGCCGCGAACGGGTACAATGTGTCGACGGCTACGTTGGGCGCGCCACAGACGACGTCGATTAGCGCTCCCGTACCCGCATCGACCTTAGTTACCCAAAGGTGGTCCGAGTTCGGATGTCGCGCGGCTTCGACAACTCGAGCCACGACGATATCCTTCAGGTCTTCACGAACCGCGATAAGCTCGTCGACGGTCGCGCAGCGCGACGTCAGCACGTCGCGCAACTCCGTCGGAGTGAGCTTGAACGGCACGAACGCCCTGAGCCACTCGTACGACGCATTCATCGCGCGATCTGGTAGAGGAACCGAACGTCTGAGTCGTACAGAACTCTGATATCGGGAATGTCGTAGCGGAGCATTGCGATTCTCGCCGGCCCCATGCCGAACGCCCAGCCAGTATAGCGATCGGCGTCGAGCCCAGCCGCGGTGATCACCGACGGATGCACCATTCCGGATCCGAGTATCTCCATCCACCCAGTGCCTTTGCAGCTCGCGCAGCCAGAGCCGTGACAGAGTTGACACTCGACGTCCATTTCCGCCGATGGCTCGGTGAACGGAAAATAGCTCGGACGAAAGCGCGTCTTCGTCTGACCGAAGAAGCGGTTTGCAAAGTAGATGAGCGTCGCCTTGAGGTCGACGAAGCTCACGCCTTCGTCGACGGCAAGCCCTTCGATCTGCGCGAACATCGGTGCGTGGGATGCGTCGAAGAAATCGCGGCGATACGCGTTGCCCGGACTCAGGATGCGGATCGGTGGCTTGAAATTCTGCATCGTCCGGATCTGCACCGGCGATGTATGCGTCCGGAGCATCACGCTGTCACCGAGGTAAAGCGTGTCGTGCAGGTCGAGCGCCGGGTGGTCCGCAGGAAAATTGAGCGCCGTGAAATTGTACCATTCCGTTTCGGCCTCTGGACCGAGAGCGATGGTGAACCCTAGCTCGCGGAAGATGTCCTCGATCTCCTCGATGACGAGCGTCACCGGATGACGAGAGCCGAGCCACTGGCGACGCGCCGGCATGGTGAGATCGATCTCGCGTCGTGATGTGCTCGCGGCGTCGAGCTGTCGGCGCCGATCTTCGAGGTGGGTCTCGAGCTTCGCCTTCACTGCATTGATGAGAGATCCCGCTTCCCGAAGCTCTCCAGGCGCGAGCGATGGAAGCTGTCTGAAAAGCTCGGGCAGGCGTCCTGATTTTCTGCCGAGCAGCGCGGTGCGCGCTTCCTCGAGCGATGACGCGGTGGTCGCGGCATCGATCAGCTTCTCGCCGTCGTCGGCGATGCTTGTGACGAGCTGTTGGAATTCAGAAAGTGTCACGGATTACCCGGAGCTACAACGGAGCAAGGGATAAGCGGGCGGCTCACGCGCACCGTGGAAAGCAAAAGGACTCCACCGCGCTCGTTTATGATAGCGCCGGCAGAGTCCTTTTGAAGCACGGTTAGAACGTTACGCGGCGTCGAGAGCGGATTTCGCCTTCTCGGCGAGCGCGGTAAACGCAGCGGTGTCGTTGATGGCGATGTCGGAAAGAACTTTCCGATCGATCTCGATGCCGGCTTTTTTCAATCCGTGCATGAAAACGGAATAGGACATCCCGTGTTGGTGAGCGCCGGCATTGATGCGGATGATCCACAGCTTCCGGAAATCGCGTTTCTTGTTCTTGCGGTCGCGATACGCGTACTTCCAGCCGCGCTCGACGTTCTCCTTTGCGGCTTTCCACAGCTTGCTCCGCGCGCCAAAAGCTCCGCGGGCTGCCTTCATTACCTGCTTTTTGCGCTTCAAGCGCGCGACGTTCGATCTTACGCGTGGCATGTCTCTGCTCCTGTATCCTTACGCCTGCAACAGGCGCTTGATGTTCCTGACTTCGCCATTGGTGTGGATGGTCGTGGCCTGACGAAGATTGCGTTTTCTCTTCGGCGATTTCTTGGTGAGGATGTGACTCTTGAAAGCTCTCATGCGCTTCACCTTTCCCGAGCCAGTGATCTTGAAGCGCTTTCTTGCTCCCTTGTGCGACTTCATTTTCGGCATTGATGTTTCCCGTATGTCGACCTCGCGCTTTCGAAACGCGAGTGAATGGTTTTCGCTTCCGTCTTCCCGCTACTTTGGCGCGAGAATCATCGTCATGAATTTCCCTTCGAACTTCGGATCGCTCTCGATCTTCGCCACGTCGGCGAGCTCCTGCGCGACCCGATTTACGACCTGACGCCCAAGCTCCGGGTGGGCGATCTGCCTCCCGCGGAACATCAGCGTCACCTTCACTTTGTTTCCTTCGTTCAGGAATTCCCGCGCGTGACGGGTCTTCGTCATGAAGTCGTGCTCTTCGATCCCAGGGCGGTATTTCACTTCCTTGAGATGGATCACGTGCTGCTTTTTCTTCGCCTGGCGAGCCATCTTGGCCTGCTCGAACTTGAACTTCCCGTAGTCCATGATGCGGGCCACGGGCGGCCTCGCCATCGGTGCGACTTCAACCAGATCCAGACCTTGCTCGATTGCCGCGGCGAGTGCCGTCTCGACGTCCATGATGCCGAGCTGCGCTCCATCTGCAGCGATGACTCTGATTGGACTTATGCGGATCTGTTTGTTGACGCGTACGCGCTTGGTGGTATCCTGAATACGAGCTGCCCTTGAAAAAAAGGAAACAAAAAAGCGGACCCTTTTTTGGAGTCCGCGCGACGAAACGCACCCTTGCCGGGCAGCGTCGTGGCCAGAACTCCTTTAGCACGCCTCGAACATCGAGGGCCAGAGGGTGGAGCGGCCCGCCCGGGTCGCCCGCTTATCGCATTGTGAGGGCGTAAGATACGCCTTCAGGGTGCCGCGTGCAAGGTAGTTCGGAACTTACGGGTCTGCTGGAGTCGCTCTAGATTCGCACAATGCCGAGGAACGTCGCAGGCCGCAAAGTCGAGAAGCGCATCGCGATAGACGGAATCGGAGGGGTGTTCATTTACTCCAACGACGCGAAGGCGCTCTCGAATTGGTACGCTCACCATTTTGGAATCCACCTGGAGACGTACGAAGATGGCAAGGTCTACGGCACCGAATTCAAGTACCGCCGGCTCGGCGATTCTTCCAAAATCGACTCCACTGTGTTTTCGATTACTCAGTCGAAAGTCACGCTTGGACCGGAGCGACGGGAAGCTGTCGTCAACTATCGCGTGCGCGACCTCGCCGCGTTTCTCGAACAGTTGAAGGCGGATGGAATCGAGATCGAGAAGACCGAGGATTTCGACTACGGTCGGTTCGCGTGGATCAAGGATCCAGAGGGGAATCGGATCGAGCTGTATCAGCCGTTGAACTGACAGCGGGAGGCGGGAGCGCTCCGACCGAGGACGAGGCCTAACCGCATCGACGATTGCGGACTGCTGAGGA
>DASQPS010000457.1:0-6339 GCA_035643845.1 Gemmatimonadaceae bacterium
ATCCAGGTCTTCATTTTTCCAGACTGGACGCACTGCCGCCACCGATCGATGTCCACGCCCTGAGCGCGGGCGAGCGAATCGAAGAAAGTTGCAGGGGACGGAAGCGTTTCCCACCGGTCCTGGGTGTTGAACAGCGCGTCATGCATTTGCCAGAACTTGTTCTGCGCGCCGGCGCACATTGCCGACTCGGCGGCGGGCCAGGCGTATGGGTGCTGCGCGAGCGGGAAATTCACGTAGGCGAGACGGACCTTGCCAGTGCGGACAAACTCGTTGCGGAAAGTCTCGTAGGTTGAGTCATGCCATTGCTTGCAATACGGACACTGAAAGTCGCTGACCTCGATGACCCAGAGAGGAGCATTGGGACTACCCTGGATTCGCGCGAGATCAGCGCGGACAAGGTCAGAATCCATTGGCGCCTTTTTGGAGCCGGCGACGGCCGTGTCCTGCCGGGTCGATGTGCTTTCGCTACCGCGGTTGTTGCTGGCGGGAGCGCATGCAATGGCAAGTGCCAGAAATGTCGGTACGGCGAGTCGATTAAGTTTTGCTTGGATCATCCGCTAAATAGACGTTGTCTCGAACCATGAAATCAAGGGAGAACGCATTCTGAACGCACTGCTCGTGGGATTTTTGCCGATGGCGAGACTCGTCGCCACGCTGCATGCCGCCGGGTTGCTCTTTCTGCAGGCGATTCAGATACCGGCGCCCGTGGGCCTGGTGAATGATTTTGCGCACGTCATCAATCCGGACGCGGCGCAACGGATGGAACAGATCGCCGCGGACGTGCGGACGAAATCCCGCGGTGAGATGACTATCGTCACGCTTCCGGACATTGGGACGCGCGACGTTCAGGAGGTCGCGCTCCAGATTGGAAGGCAGTGGAAGCTCGGCAAGATCGGCAACCCGGGCGATCCCACGCGGAACGCGGGAGCGGTGATTCTTGTCGTCCCGAAGGAGACGAGCAAGGATGGTCACGGCCATTGTTTCGTCGCGACTGGACGCGGTGCGGAGGGATTCATAACCGATGCAGACGCGGGCGACATGTGCCGAGAGGCAACACCGGCATTCAAGCAGCAGGATTACAGCACCGGACTGGAGTTGATCACTCTGCGCACCGCGCAGAGGTTCGCCAAGGAATTCAATTTCACTCTCGACACGACTCTCTCCACGCCGCCGGCCGTTCAGAGTCCGGACGTTTATCCGACAACGACGACGAGCGGTGGGCAAATCCCTCCTTTCGCGATCTTCATCATCTTCCTGGTAGTTCTCTTTCTACTGAGCAGTGCGAGTCGCGGAAGAAGGGGATGCGGTGGCTGTGCGGGCCCGGGATGTCTTCCGATCATCATTCCCACCGGAGGCTTCGGCTCCTTTGGCGGCGGCAGAGGAGGATTTGGCGGCTGGGGCGGCGGAGGCGGCGGATTCGGCGGTGGTGGTGGAGGATTTGGAGGCTTCGGCGGAGGCGGTGGGTTTGGTGGTGGCGGCGGCGGGTCGAGCTGGTGACAGAGCTCCGTGCAATCACGAATCGAAACGGGTGCGATTCCGCATCCGTTAGGAAGGAGCATGATGAAACTGGATGAATTGGTGAGACAGCTTCAGCTCGCGTACGGTGATGCGCTGCGGTCGGTCGTACTCTTCGGGTCGGCGGTTGCCGGAGAGCACCGACCCAAGACTTCGGACTACAACGTACTCGTGATCGTCGACTCGCTTCCGCTCGACCGATTGCGGGCGGTGGCGGCGGTGTCCAAGGCGTGGGCAGAAGATGGAAATCCGCCGCCTATGACGTTCACGACTCAGGAGTGGCGATCCTCGGCGGACATTTTTCCAATGGAATACGCCGACATTCTGGAGCGTCATCGCGTACTGCACGGAAGTCCGCCCTTCGATGGGATACGGGTAGATCCGGCGGATCTTCGCCTGCAGGTCGAGCATCAGACGATGGGAAAGCTGCTTCAATTGAGGCAGGCGATCATGGGCGCCGGCGGCGATACTCGTTCGCAGCTTGATGTGCTCGACAAGAGCCTCAGCACTCTGATGGTGGTGTTTCGCGGCGTAGTGCGACTGCATGGCCAGGTGCCGTCGCAGGATTACGAGGCCCTCACCCGCAGCGTCGCACAAAAAGCGGGGTTTTCACCGGACCCCTTCATCAAGGTCATTCGACACGCCCGTGGCACGGAGAAGCTTCCGAAGGACGCGGCGTCCGTGGTGCTCGAAGAATATCTCGGGGCAATGGAGACGCTGGTGGGTTATCTCGACAAGTTTCAGGGATAGATTAGGGCCGGCTCCGAGCGAAGTGATGAAGAGCCGAAATCACCTACTGAGGATAGAGCAAAATGAAACGTGGAATAGTACTCGCGCTGTCGCCCGTACTTCTCGCACTCGGCGGCTGCGGATACAACACGATACAGACGATGGATGAGAACGCCGCGCAGGCGAAGCAGCAGATCTCGGTGCAGCTTCAGCGACGCGCGGATCTCGTGCCCAATCTGGTGAACACGGTGAAGGGCTACGCGCAGCACGAGGAGGCGGTTTTCACCCAGGTTGCGCAGGCGCGCGCAGGACTCGCGGGCGCGATTCAGACCGGTGACCCGGGCCAGATGGCCACGGCGAACAACCAGCTCACCGGAGCGCTCGGAAGGTTGCTGGCCATCTCCGAGGCGTACCCGCAGCTCAAAGCCGACGAGGGATTTCTGAGACTCCAGGACGAATTGACAGGGACCGAGAACCGGATCGCGACGGCCAGGAACGACTACAATCAGGCAGTGCAGAGCTACAACACCTATATCCGAAACATGCCGGCGGCGATTACGGCCAAGGTCATAGGGGCGAAGCCGAGGACCTATTTCGAGGCGGCCCCCGGAACAGAGACGGCACCGGTGGTGGATTTCGGGACGAACAAGGCGGCGTCTTCAACGGCACCCCGAGCTCCTTAGCCGCGCTGTTCAGGTTTGCATGCGGGTCCGAATCCAGGCCCGCGATTTGTTGTAAGTCGCCTGTCAGGTGATGTTGACTGCTACGTCCCGGAATGTCTTTGGGGTTGATGACTCTTGACAGTTCTCGGCACCGCCCGTAAATAAAGGCCTCAATAGAGCCCGCAGAGATCCCTCTACTCTGCCGGGCTTGCTGCGCTTGGGCAGCAAGCCTCACCCGTCCAAAAGATTGGAGACAGGCATGAAAAGAATTCGCTCGTCCGTTTTTTCACTGCTGCTGCTGGGACTTTTCAGCGCCAGCGCCTTCGCGCAGACGCGACAGATCACCGGCCGCGTTACCGCTGAAGGAACCAGTGAACCTCTCGTTGCCGCGAGTGTCAACGTCGTTGGTACATCGCTTGGTACTTACACCGACGAACAGGGTCGCTTCAACCTGACGGTTCCCGATGGTGCGGTGACACTGCAGGTCCGCAGAATCGGGTTCATTCAGAAGACCGTCCCGGTAGCTGCTGGGCCAGCCACCGTCGACGTCGCTCTCGCTCGCGACGTTCTGCAGCTCGAGACCCAGGTCGTCACCGGAACAGCGACGACAGTTTCGAGCATCAACGCGGCGAACGCAGTAACGGTCGTCAGCGGCGAGAAGCTGAACAAAGCGCCCGCGCAGACGATCGACTACGCGCTACAGGGTAAGGTTCCCGGTGCATTGATCACCCAGAACTCTGGTGCTCCTGGTGGTGGCGTTGAGATCCAGCTCCGCGGAATCTCGACCATCAACTCGTCGTACGACCCACTCTACGTTATCGATGGCGTGATCGTCGACAACTCGTCCATCGCCAACGGTATTAACGCAGTCACGCAGGCGGCAGGCGGAAACTTCGGTTCGTCGCAGGACCAGCGCGTCAATCGCGCAGCCGACCTCAACCCGAATGACATCGAGAGCATTCAGGTCCTCAAGGGTCCGTCGGCCAGCTCGATTTACGGATCACGCGGGACCAACGGCGTAATCATCATTACGACCAAGCAAGGTCAGGCAGGACGGACCACGTTCGATCTCACCCAGCGTTTCGGGAGCGCCAGCATCTCCAACAAGATCGCCATTCGGTGCTTCGGCTCGGGGCAGGAATACGCTGCGTGGACGGGCGACACCGCGGTTGCAGCGATCGCCGCAGATATCGCGTTCTACAACGCAGCGCCCAATAAGTGCAACGACTTCCAGCAGCAGCTGTATGGCCAGCATCCGTTCAACTATCAGACGATCGGTCAGGTTCGCGGTGCCACCTCGGGAGGGACCAACTACTTCGTGTCAGGCCTGGTCCAGCACGACGGCGGTCTGCAGCTGAACGACAACTACAACAAGCAGTCGCTGCGCGTGAACCTCGGTCAGAAGATCGGCAGCAAATTGAACGTGCGGGCAAACACAGAGCTGATCCACTCTCTTACAGAGCGCGGAATCAGCGGAAACGACAACACTGGCGTCAATCCGTACACGACGTTCTCCCAGACTCCTACTTTCATCGACCTCACCAAACAGCCAGATGGATCGTATCCGCGGGGACTGGCGGTAGTAAACAACAACAATCCGTTCCAGAACACCGAGCTGATCAAGACTCCGGAAGATGTATTCCGCATGCTTGGGAGCGGGTCTGCTGGCTACGACTTCATCTCGACCGACAGGCAGAAGCTCGATTTTACTCTGAATGGCGGAGTCGACAGCTATACCGACCACTCTAAGGTCATATCGCCGGCGACTGCGTACATCGAACAGGTGAACGCAAACCCAGGCACGATCGTGTTGGGCGAAGCCAACATCCTGAATGGCACGCTCAACGGCACCCTTCGGCACCAGTTCTCGGCGAACGCTTTTACGGCGACGACATCAGCCGGGTTCGGCCAAGTCCGTCGCAACGTCGACGTCGTTCAGAACACCGGACGAGGCGTGTTCCCTGGCGTGACCAACGTCGCGTCCGCGACCCAGACGTTCATGACCGAATCTCAGGACATCGTCAAGAGCTCCTCGCTCTTCGCGCAGGAAGAATTCCTGACGCTCAGCGAGAGATTGCTGCTCACGGCGGGCGTGACGGGCGAGCGGACCAGCAACAACGGTGATCCAAAGAAGTTCTACGGGTACCCGAAGTTCTCGGCTTCGTATCGTCTTCCGTTCCTCCCGCCAAAGACCGACGAGGTGAAACTGCGCCTCGCCTATGGCCGCGCCGGCAATCAGCCGACCTTTGGAAAATTCACCTTCCTGACGAGCATCATCGACGACAACACCACAGGCTACCGCGCCTCCACAGCTATCGGTTTTCCCGGGATCAAGCCGGAGACGACAAGCGAGCTCGAGGGCGGATTTGACTGGACTCTCTTCGATGGACGGGCGCGCTTCTCTGCCACTCAGTTCCGGAAGCAAACCGACGACTTGTTGCTGACGGCGTCCCTTGCTCCCTCCACTGGGTTCACGAGCCAGACCATCAATGGTGGACAGCTCGTTACACACGGAACGGAGCTCGAGCTCGACATGACTCCGATCCGCACCAATGGCGGCTTCGAGTGGATCTCGAACACCACTTACTCGAGTAACAAGGGCAAGGTGACACAGCTTCCGGTGCCTGGCTTCATTCCGTCGTCGGGATCGTTCGGCAGCCGGTTCGGAAACGCTTTCATTCAGCAGGGCCAGCTGATCACCGTGCTCCAAGCGGTAAACGGCTGCACGGCGTTGAACGCGGCAGGCACGTCCTGCCCGTCGTCGAATCGCGTTCTCACGTTCATCGGAAACGCTGCGCCTGATTATGAGATGGGATTCAGCAATGACCTGAGCTTCGGTCCCTTGCACCTTTCATCGCTGGTTGACTGGAGAAAGGGCGGCCTCGGTGTCGACCTAACCAACGATTATTTCGTTGGCGCGCACACGCTGGCAGATACCGCCAGAGCAAACAAGATGCTGTCGGACTTTGCAAAGGGCATCGACGTGTGGGTCGAGAATACGGGCTTCGTGAAGCTTCGCGAGCTAACCCTCGGGTACGATCTGCCGTCGGGAATATCTGACAGGTTGTTCCAGGGACATGCCCAGAGCGCACGTATCGAGCTGAGCGGAAGAAATCTGGCAACCTGGACGAAGTACACGGGCCTCGATCCTGAGGTCTCTAACTTCGGTAACCAGCCAATTGGCCGGTTCCAGGACGTGACGCCCTATCCGCCAAGCCGCCAGTGGTACTTCACGGTCAACACTACTTTCTAATCCGAGCGATCATACACATGAAGCGATATACAACGATTGCACTCGCGACTGCGTTAGCAGCTGCTGCGGCGTGCAAAGACAATGCAGTAGTAAACCCTCTCGACAATCCGTCGTCCGACGCGCTCGGCGCTCTTACGCATGCTTCGCTCCAGCTGCTGGCGACCGGAGTGTTGGGACAGG
>DASQPS010000458.1:0-4090 GCA_035643845.1 Gemmatimonadaceae bacterium
CCTGGCTCTTCCTGCGACCGAAAGTGCTCAGAGCCATCTCTGGCTCGGTTTGCCAATCAGAGCCGCGCTCGTGATCTACGGTATCGGGCTCCTACCTATAGTAGTGTTGCCCGTCGCCTACGCACTGACGTTCGAGAGCCAGACCCTGACCGCCCAGGATGTGGAGCGCGTTCGAGAGCTCGGTCGCCGGAACCAGGCGGCCGCCGAGTGACAGGGAATCTGCCTGGTTCATTATTGTTTCAGGTCGCGCTCCCTAGCGCGGCACAACCGGCGGTAATTACAGTCGGCGTGCTGTACTTCGCGGTGATAATCGCGATCAGCATCTGGGCCGCGCGGCGAACCAAAACCGCTAGCGATTTTTTTGTTGCGGGAAAAGGTATCGGCCTTGTCGCATTGACAGTTGCGTCGGTTTCCGTTTCGGTCTCGGGGTTCGCGTTCATTGGCGGACCTGGATTCATCTACGCCGCCGGACTCGGCGCCATGTACATCGTGCTGCCAGCCGCGGTCACCAACGTCATGGGTGCGTGGATTCTCGCCAAGCGGATGCGACTTCTTGGTGAAGCACGCAATCTCATCACGATTCCCGATGCCATCGGAGCCCGCTACAAGTCACGCGCCGCACAAGGACTCGCAGCGGTCGCGATTCTCGTTGGAATCATCGGATACATGGCCACGAACGCGCTCGCGATGGGCGTCGTGATCGATTCGATTTTCGGCGTCGGTCTGGGTTGGGGAATCTGGATCGGCATGGGCGTGACCCTGGCCTATTCCGCGTCGGGGGGAATCCTGGCCGGCATCTACAACGATGTATTTCAGGGCATTCTGATGGCGGGCGCGTCCGTCCTGGTTTTCCTCTTCGTCCTGGGTTACGGCGGCGGTCTCGGTAGTATCTCGCACACGATTCTCGCGCACGACCCGCAATTTCTCGGACCGTGGGGACGACTGACCCCTCTTGCCGCGCTGTCTTTCTTTTTCGTCTTCTCTATGGGCTCTCTTGGTCAGCCGCAGGCAGTGCACAAGTACTACATGCTCCGCGACCCGCTCCAGCTCAAATGGTATCCGTTGCTGAAGACACTCGGGTTGGTCCTTGTGCTCCTGCTTTACTTCGGTGTGGGCATCGGCGTGAAAGCATTCGTTCTTGATGGACGCCTCGCACCGCTCGTGAGTCCTGACCAGGCGACGCCCGCCCTCCTTCTCAATGTTACGCCGATAATTCTCGCCGCTCTCGTATTCTCGGGAGTCGCGGCAGCAACCATGAGCGCAGCCAACTCCTTTATCAACATCGGCTCTGCCATCGTGACCCACGATTTGCCCATCGCGTTCGGACGGCGAGTGCGAAACGAGCTCGGCTGGGGACGCGCTGTCACCGTATTGATCGCGGTTGCCGCCGCTATTACTGCTCAGCGCTCGGGGGCGACCGTCGCCTTCCTCGGGATTTTCGGATGGGGACTTTTTTCTTCGACGCTAGTTCCAGCTCTCGCCGTTGGTTTGAACTGGGAAGGAGCGACGTGTGCGGGCGCGATGGCGTCGATCGCAACGGGGCTGATTCTCACACTGGCGCTGGAATCTGCTTCGTATGTGAAGGTGTTCACGTTTCCGGCTGGAGTCACTGCCTCTGCAGTTGCGATGGTCGCGTCGTTCATCGTGTTTTTCGTCGTGTCGTTCCTAACACGGCGCTCGGCGCAGGCTCAGCTCGATTCAGACGTCCGGCTGGTTATGGACCTCTGAGAGCTGCGTCATTCAGTGGCGGATTTTTTCTCCGCCTTTGCCTCGATGACGCGCACACTCTTGATATTCACGAACTCGCGGATCCCGAATTCTCCGAGCTCCCGACCAAAGCCGGAATTTTTCACACCACCGAATGGCAGGCGCGCGTCGGACGCAACCATGCCATTGATAAAGAGGAGTCCCGATTCGATTTCCGCTACGAAGCGGTCCCGCTCCGCCGCATCGCGAGTCCATGCTGATGCGCCGAGCCCGAAGGTTGTACCGTTGGCGATCGCGATGGCGTCTGAGAGGTCTTTCGCCTTGAAAACAGATGCAACCGGGCCAAATAATTCCTCGCGGGCGGCCGGAGCGTTGGGCGGAATATCCGTCAGAACCGTCGGAGCATAGAAAAAGCCCTTGCGCTGGATTTTGGTTCCCCCCGTCCGGACCCGGGCACCCAACGCGACCGATGCTTTGACCTGCTTGTCGAGATCGTCACGAATTCCGCCAGTTGCGAGTGGACCGAGCTGCGTCTTCTCGTCCAAGGGGTCGCCGATGCGAATGGACGAGACACCCGCGACGAATTTGTCGAGGAACGCATCATAAATCTGCTCGTGGACGATGAAGCGCTTGGCCGCGATGCACGACTGGCCATTGTTGATCATCCGTGCGGTGATTGCGGTCGACACCGACTGTTCGAGATCAGCACTTGGCATCACGATGAATGGGTCGCTGCCACCAAGCTCCACGACGCTTTTCTTGAGATTTTTTCCGGCGGCGCTGGCGACGGATCTGCCAGCGCTTTCGCTGCCTGTAAGAGTCACTGCAGCGACGCGGGAGTCTGCGATAATTCCTTCCACGAGCTCCGATCCAATCAATAGAGTCTGAAAGGCGCCGTCGACGAAGCCTGCTCGTCGCAAAATGTCTTCGATGGCAAGGGCGCACTGCGGCACGTTCGAAGCGTGCTTGAGAATGCCTACGTTACCCGCCATCAACGCCGGCGCCGCAAATCTGAAGACCTGCCAGAACGGGAAATTCCAAGGCATGATTGCCAGCACAACACCGAGAGGCTGAAACGCAACCCAGCTTTTTCCGCCTTCCATCTGTACCGGCTGGTCCGCCAGAAATGCCTCTGCGTTCTCAGCGTAATAACGACATGCCGTCGCACACTTCTCTGCTTCTGAGATCGCGGCGTCGATAGGTTTACCCATCTCGATCGTCATCAAGCGCCCGAGGTCTCTGCACTCGGCGTCGAGGATCATTGCAGCCTTTCGCATGCATCCCGCGCGTTCGGCAAATGAGGTTCGGCGGTTCTGGTGAAATGCGTTCACGGCGCGATCCAGACACTCGTTGATTCTCTTCGCCGGGAACGGCTCAAAGGTGCGAACCGTTTCTTCCGTCGCCGGATTGATTGTCGCAATCGACATGATGCTATCTCGCTCGACTGAGATCGCGCCTGGCGACCCTCAGCGTCGGCTTCTTTGGATCCGTCAAATCCATGTCCTGCCAGGGAACTTCGTACAGTGAATAAATATGTCGCGCATGCAGCGCGTGCTTGATCGGTCGCACCAATGTCCATGCGGAGAGTCGCTGGATGACAGCAGACGCGCCGATGAGGTACGCGTCCACGAGCAGCGCGTCGTGGCTTCGGTCTACTCGGATCTCCTCGATGCGACCGACGTCCTCGCCGTCGATGTCGCGGACCTTCGTTCCAAGGAGTCGCTCGACGTTAATCTGCATCGTCGATCTCGTGTTGGCCCGAGCCTGGAATGTGCTCGATGACGTGATGCGCGATCCACAGCTCCCAATCGACCGCGCCGGTGTCCTTGGCCTCGACGTCGAGCTTGATGTTCTTGCCAGCCGTCAGCACGCGAGACCACGGAATTCGAACCGGCTCTCTTCTTTTGGGCCCGATAGCCGCTCCAATCCTTCTTGCCAGCCGCTCGAAGAATGGATGTAGCCGGGCGCCCAACGTCGACCCGCCGATCTCGATGTGCGTGATTCGAGGCTGCGATCGCTCGCCCACATGCATCACAAGCCCGTCGACTCTTCCCATCTCCTCGTCATCCTTGTCCAATAACTTCTTGTCGAGCACGTCTCGCACCAGATTCATTCAGCCTCCCAGTATCTCGAGTGGGATCGAGATGATCGAAAGAACGAACGAGATCAGAATGATGATCGAAACGACAGTGTTGCTGAGCCAGCCGTTGCGGTGGTCGCCGAGATAAATCGGATCGTTCATCAGGAAAAGGAAGGGTACGATCGCGAGCGGCAGTGTTGCCGAAGTGAGCGCCATCGACATCATCGTAACCTTGACGGGATCCAAACCGAAGAGCAAAGGCACGGCACCCAACAGAATGATGATCGTGTACGTGAACGCGAA